>JACIYD010000253.1 GCA_014360105.1 Clostridia bacterium | reverse complement strand
GGCCGTCCAATTCAAAGCGCTACGCGCCCGTATAGAGAAATGGCAGCCACGGCCGGGGGAGGGGGTGGCCAAGATACTACGGCGGAAATCCTGACCGCTTCCGAAGCAACAGGCCCGGCACAGGACGCCGAAGAACTTGGCATCTGTCCATCCCCCTCCGCCCTAGCTATTCCCCAATCGTCCAGAGGCACCGGCCAATCAAACGTCAAATAGTTTCCTTCTTGCCAGGGAAAGGGATGTGGGTGGTTATGGAAGACTACTGTCTTAGCCTCCTGAAAACGGCAGGATGCCACGAGGAGATCTTTAGCCCCCAGGCCTTCGAGGCCATCTATGCCACGACCAACGGGCTGCCGCGCCTTATTAACAACCTGGTTACTGCCTGCCTCATCCTTGCCGCCGGTGAGAAAAAGACCGTTATCGACCAGGAGATCGTCTACCAGGCGCAAAAGGAGCTGGAAATCTAAAACCACTAAGGGGGTCTTTCTCATGCCGGCCGATCTTGACCTTGAAGAGTACTTCCTGGTTACCGGCTTTCCCGACCTCCTGCCCCTGGCCCTAAAAATGGCCCAAAGAGATGGCTATGGCCAAAAAGAAATGATCGAGGCCGTCTGCAAGGTGGCGGACAAGGCGAAAACCTACCCGCCCACCAGAAACCGCGTCGCCTGGTTTGCCGCCGTCTTCCGGGAAAAACTTCTGGAAGCGCAGGCGGAAATAAAGGCCTACGAGAGAAAAACTCTCAGCTAAACGCCAGCCCGGCAGCCGGGGTGCCGTAACCTGGTGCCCCGGTTCCTTATGTTTAGCCCATCCCCACCATGGCCACAATGCCAACGTAATTTGCGAAAGCCAGGCAGGGGTGGGCAATTTAATGTGCGAAAATCGGCCTTGCCACCACCTGATTTGGACAACCCAATTTGAGAATCAAAAGGCAATTCAATTTGCGGATTGACAATTATCCCGACCTCCAAATAAGCGAAAACCAAAGGGCCATGGAGGAAGAGAAACAAAAGGCCTCAACCTTTATCCTCATTACCAGCCTCCTTGATGCGAAGAAGCATCCCGCGGCCGAGATCCTACGCGAGTACAAAGAGCAAAACTCGGTGGAAAGAGGATTTCGCTTCCTCAAAAACCCCTTTCTCTTGGGGCCCATCTTCCTTAAGAGCAAGGCACGGGTAGAGGCCATGGCCTTTGTTTTTGAGCTGGCCTTGCTTATTGCCGCCTATTTTGAGTACCGGGTGAGAAAAAGCCTTAAAACCGAAACCAGACCGCTCATTCTAAGGGGCAAGCGGAAAAGCACCAACCCCACGGCCAAAGCCCTTCTTGAAATGCTCGACGACCTCCTGGTGGCCAAAAAAGGTCCGGACAGGATCCTGGTTAACCACCACGGCCCCGAGGTAATCAGGACCCTTGAGCTTGCCGGTTTTGGCAAGGACATCTACCTCTATCCCTCTCACACCGGCGGCTAGCCCCACTTCACAGTTCCGAAACGCAAAAAGGCTGGAAAATGGATCCAAGGGTGCGAAATATGGGCCTGAGGAACGCGGTCCCATCCGCCGCGCACCGCACCGGTGGGTTACAGCGGCAGCCTCTCCAGACCCATCAGGGCGGCCAGTGCCCCCAGGTCCAGGTTGGAGGCTACGAGCTCGGCCAGCCGATCCAGTCTTGCCTCAAGATCCTCACGGTAACGGTATCTCCCCACCGCCGCCGCCAACCCCTTGCGACCGCGCAGGGAAGCGAGCAGCCGCATGCGGAATCCGTCGTTGTCGAACAGCCCGTGCAGGTAGGTGCCGAACACGGTCCCCTCCTGGCTTACCGCGCCGTCCTCCAGCGAAACCTCCCTGCCGCCGCGCCTTTCCACCCGCATGAAGGGTGGCGCTTCTCCCAGGCGGTTGGTTTGTCCCATGTGGATCTCGTAGCCTTTGACTCTTTCTCCCCGGCACGGACCGAGCAGCGGCCCACCCGCCGTGACCACCCCTTCGCACCGATAGGTGGTCTTTTCCGGCCGGAGAACCGTGCTCACCGGTAGCAGGCCGAGGCCGGCCACGGCCCTAACCTGCGCTTCCACCTGATCCGGGTCTTCGATCTTGAGGCCCAACATCTGATAGCCGCCGCATATCCCTACGACGCCCACGCCTTTACGGGCCAGCGCGATGATCTCTTCGGCCTTGCCCGTTTCTCTCAAGAAAACAAGGTCCTCAATGGTGTTTTTACTTCCGGGAAGGATGACCAGGTCCGGGCTGCCTAAAGGCTGGCGGCCCTGAACGAAGCGCAGGCTAACCCCCGGCTCCCTTTTCAGCGGGTCGAAGTCGGTGAAATTGGAGATGCGCGGCAAACGAATCACGGCCACGTCAAGGCAATCCGGGCCGCCGCGGACCCGGTCCTCCTCTTCCAGGGCCACCGCATCTTCCTCGGGGAGGCCGAGGTCGGCCGCATAAGGGATCACTCCCAGCACCGGCTTGCCCGTCTTTTGCTCCAGAAAGTCAATTGCCGGCTGCAGTAAGTCCCTGCTGCCCCTGAACTTGTTGATCACCAGCCCCGCCACCAGATCTCGCTCCTCGGGATCCAGGAGCTCCAGCGTACCCACGATGGCGGCCAGCGCACCGCCTCTATCGATATCGGCCACCAGCAATACCGGCGCCCGAACCATCTTCGCCACGCGCATATTGGCGATTTCCTCACGCTTAAGGTTGACCTCTGCCGGGCTTCCCGCTCCCTCCATGACCACAATCTCGTATTTGCGCGAGAGCCTTCGCAGCGCTTGCTCCACCACGGCGAGAAGCGAACGGTTAAAGCCCCCGTGGTAATCGTGCGCCCCAACATTGCCCGCAGGCTTGCCGAGCACCACCACCTGAGAGTAGGAGTCCCCGGTCGGCTTGAGCAGCACCGGGTTCATGTCCACTTCCGGCTCTATGCCGGCGGCCCAGGACTGGACCACCTGGGCCCAGGCCATTTCCTCCCCCGCCGCCGTAACGTAGGAGTTGAGCGCCATGTTCTGGGCCTTAAAAGGCGCCACCCTGTACCCTGCTTTTCTAAAGATGCGGCATAGGGCCGCGGCCAGCACGCTCTTGCCCACATACGAGCCGGTGCCCTGAAGCATGACGTACCTGGCCATAATCCCCCTCCCCCGGCGCCGGATACAGCACGGCTTTTGCCGCCGCCATGGCCGCCACTTCCGCCTCTAAGTGCCCCATGCCCCGCCCGCCACAGGCCCCTTTCACGCCCTGAAGTCCAGGTCCGTGGCGTTCTCCTCAGGGAATCCTTTGGCGGCTGCGCAGGATGTAGATAAAGAAAGG
>JACIYD010000252.1 GCA_014360105.1 Clostridia bacterium | reverse complement strand
TGGCAGTGAAAGCGCTTCAGGGCCAGACTGGCGAGGGCCATCGCCCGCAACTCCCCGCAGGGGCAGCGCCGCGCCTGTCTCCGCCAGCCCGCGAGCGCCGCCTCCACCCGCGGCAGGGCCAGGGCGAGGAAACGGACAAGGGCCGCCCTGGCCGGCCGCGGCCGTACGCCGGTCAGTCCGGGTGCTCCTTCCTCAAGCCGCAACCCCTCCTGCTGCCTCTCACCTTCTTAATTCTCTCTCCGGCCGCTTCTTCCTACTCCCTCCCACAGGGCAGGATTCTGTCCCTCGTTGTCGAATGTGATATCGTCGCGCATTGTCGTGCCGCGCCGGGCGCACGGAGGGGAGATGGGATTGCTCGACGCGATTATCGTCGGGGCCGGTCCCGTCGGCTGCCATGTGGCTGCGGGGCTGGCCGGACGCGGTCATCAGGTCCTGGTGATTGAGGAACATGACCAGATCGGCCTGCCCGCCCGCTGTACGGGCCTCATCGGCGAGCAAGCCTTTGCCAGGTTCGACTTGCCGGGGGCGGCGACCCAGCGCATCGTCAAAAGCATCCGCATATACGGGCCGGACGGCACCTGGTTTCACCACCGGAGCGAGCGTCCGCTCGCCCGGGTGGTCAGCCGTCCTCAACTGGACGCGGCTCTGGCCGCCCGCGCCGCCGCGGCCGGTGCCGGTTTCCTTTTGGGAAGGAAAGTACTGGGGGCGCAGATTGAACCGAAGGCAGTGGCACTAACGCTCGCGGGAAGCGAGCACCCGCTGCGCGCCCGCTCGCTGGTGATTGCCACCGGAGCCCGCGGCAATCTGACGGAGCAGCTCGGACTGGGACGGCTGTGCGGTTACCTTTTTGGGGTACAGGTGGAAACAGAGGTCCGGGAGGTCGAAGAGGTTGAGGTCTATCTGGGCCGGGAACTTTCCCCGGGTTCGTTCGCCTGGGTCGTCCCCACCATACCCGGCAGGGCGCGGATCGGTCTCAGCGCATACGGCCATCCCCGGGAACGCCTTGCCCTTTTCCTGCGCGACCGCCGGCTTCAGTTACGGCTCGTCGGACCCGTACCGCCACCCACCGTCGCGCCGATTCCCCTCGGCACCCTACCCGCCACCGTGGCCGACCGCGTGCTGGTGGTAGGCGAGGCCGCGGGCCAGGTAAAAACTACCACGGGCGGCGGCGTCTACTACGGCCTGCTTGCGGCGGAAATCGCGGCGGAAGTGCTGGGACAGGCGCTGGCCGCCGGCAACTTGGGCCGCGCTTCCCTTGCCCGCTACGAGGCCACATGGCGGCAGCTCCTCGGCCGGGAAATCGAGTACGGGCTGCGCCTGCGCCGCCTCGCCCGCCGGCTTGACGACGCCACCCTCGCTTTTTTCCTCAATCTGGCGAACCGCGACGGCATAAAATACCTGGTGGGGCGCCTTGCCTCCTTCGATTGGCATGCTTCGCTCGTGGCCGCCCTCTTGGACGGCCCCTTGCGCCGCAGCGCCGTGGCGGTGTCGTCCCTTGACTGACCCATGGCGACGCCTCATGGAGCAGTCCACCGAAAATCCGCACACGGCGGGCGCCGCCGGTTTGGGTCAAGCTAGTCTTGTAACGGCTCGAGAAAGACGTCCATGCGGCCGCCGCAGATCATTCCCTCGGCCGCCGCCGCGTCCTGGGCAAGGTCGAGCACCATCAAGCGCGGCCGGCCGCTCGCGAGCACTTCCCGCGCGGCGAGCCGCACCGCCGCTTCCCCGGCCCCGCCGCCTACCGAACCGGCAATCTGTCCGTCCGGCCGCACAAGCATGCGCGCTCCCGCCCGCCGCGGCGCCGAACCCCGCGAACGCACGACGGTGGCAACCACGGCCCGGGGCGCACTCACCGCCTGCTCCAGCCAGACAGGATCAAGCCTCTCGCCGCGGCACCGGTTGTTTACGGCGATGAGTTCGGCCGCAATGCTGATGGCGATTTCCTCGGGGGTCTGGGCGCCGATGTCGAGCCCGATGGGCGCATGCACGGCAGCGAGTTTCTCCTGCGCAATGCCTTCCTCCGCCAGGGCCGTCAAGACGGCGTTCACCTTGCGCCGGCTCCCGATCATCCCCACGTAACCCAACGGCTTTTGCACCACGGCCCGCAGGCAGGCCTGATCGTGCCGGTGCCCGCGGGTGACGATGACGACAAAGGTGCTCTCGTCAAAGGGGTAATGGGCAAGCACCTCCATAAAATCGCCGCAAATGATGCGCGCCGCGGTGGGAAAGAGGGCCTGATTGGCAAACTCGGGCCGGTCATCAACCACCGTCGTCTGATAGCGCAAGAGCGCCAGCACCTGCGCCAGGGCCTGGGCCACGTGGCCCGCGCCCAGCACCAGTACCCGCGGCCCGCTCCGCACGCGTTCCACGTAGACCGTCCCCACCCCCGGCACCTCCACCAGGTCGCCCTCCCCGGCGGATCCCTGGCGCAGGAAAGCCTCCAGTCTCTCCGCCAGGGCGGCGGAGGCGGGCCGCCAACGCACGTTGCCCGCGGCGTCGAGATAAAGGCGCTCGCCGAGACAACCGGCATCCTCAGCCGCCACCACCGTGGCGGCCATACCTCCCCAGCCCTCCTCCAACGCCTCAAGCAAGCACCGGTAATAGTCGCGCATCAAACCACCCGCCCTCCGTCAGTCTCGGCTGCGGCGGCCTCGGGCGCGGCCCACACCGGCGCGCCCCGCTCCGGACGCGCCTTTGCGTCTGGCGCCGTCTTTGCCTCTAGTTAGATAAAAAGCCAAACCGCGGGTTACGCCGCAGTTTGGCGCGGTTGAGCAAGCCTGTAAGCCGAGTTCTGTCGAGGGTGGTCATCTATCTGGGACGACAGTTGCCTGACGCCTCAAGCGACCTTACCCGGGAACGGAGCGGGCCACTCCCTTGTTCCCCTATTCGGTCTTGCTCCAGGTGGGGTTTACCGAGCCGGCGGATCACTCGCGCCGCTGGTGAGCTCTTACCTCACCTTTCCACCCTTGCCCGGCGCCGGCGCCCCGACCACCGCTGCGTCCAGGCGACGCCGCTACCGGGCGGTCTGTTTCTGTGGCACTTTCCTTGGGGTCGCCCCCACTGGGGATTACCCAGCACCCTGCCCTGTGGAGCTCGGACTTTCCTCAGGCTCCGGTTTGCACCGGAACCCGCGACCACCCGGCTTACTCAACCGTCGGCCTAAATACGCTTCGTCTACGCCCATTTTAGCACGTACCGCCCGCCCGGTCAACCGGCCGAACAACTGGCGTATCCCCGCTTTTGTCGGGCGGTCTTCGGCTCAAGAGCGCAAGACTTTTAGCTCCCGCGGCCCATGGACGGCGCGCACGAGCCGGGAGCCCGCCT
>JACIYD010000251.1 GCA_014360105.1 Clostridia bacterium | reverse complement strand
AGTTATCCCAGGCGGGAACCCGGGGAGGGGGTGAAGGACGGAGCGATAGAATACTGGAGTTCGCACGGGGAGAACAATCTCAGGGCTGGAGGGTGAGAAGACCGTGTTTCGGCAAGTATTCCTCTGGAAAAAATCCCGCAAGGAGAGACTTATTGGCGTACTGCTGGCCGTGGTGGTGGTGGCGGCGCTGGTAGGAGCGGGCTGCGCCCAGAAGCCGGCGGCGCCGGAGGCACCCAAAGCCGAGGCACCAAAGACGATTGAGCTTAAGCTGGCCCACTTCTGGCCAAGTGCACACCAGGTAGAAACCAAACTCGTCCCAGGCTGGGCCAAAGCCATCGAGCAGGCCACCAACGGCCGGGTGAAAATCACCAGCTACCCGGGCGAGACACTCCTTAAGGCGGCGGAGATTTACGACGGCGTGGTCAAAGGCGTGGCCGACATCGGCATTACTTGCTACTCCTATACGCGAGGGCGCTTCCCGGTCATGGAAGTATTTGAGCTCCCAGGCATTACTTACAATAACTCCAAGGTTTCTAGCTGGACGGCCTGGGAGGGAATGAAGAAACTCAAACCCAAGGAATTGGAAGATACCAAGCACCTGATGATTTTCAGCACCGGTCCGGGCGTTCTTATGACCAAGACGCCAGTGCAGAAACTGGCCGACCTCAAGGGCCTGGAAATCAGGGCAACGGGCGTTTCCGCCGAGAGCCTCAAACTCTTAGGCGCAACACCTGTGGCCATGCCTCAGTCCGAAGCCTATGAAGCCCTATCGAAAGGGGTAGTCAAAGGCAACCTGGCCCCGCTGGAAACGTTGAAAGGCTGGAAGTTTGCCGAGGTCGTCGGCTATGTTACTGATGCGCCCTTCCTTTACAATACCCTGTTCCCTATGTTTATGAACAAAGAAAAGTGGAATTCCCTGCCGCCGGACATCCAGACGGCGATTGAGGACACCAGTACCAAGTACTTCCAGGAAGTAGCCGCAGGCTTCTGGGATACCATCAACGAGGAAGGCGTCAAATTCGCCCAGGAGAAGGGTGTAAAGTTCCTCACCCTGAGCGACGAGGAAAAAGCGCTCTGGATCAGCCGGCTGCAGCCGCTTCTTGACGGCTACGCCGCGCGCATGAAAGAGAAAGGCCTGCCCGGCGACGAGATCGTAAAGACGGCCAAGGAGCTTTCGGAGCAGTTTAACAAGCAATATAAGTAGCGGCGCTGGCAGATAGGCGTTGGATGCAGGGCCTGGGGTACGGCGTCTACGGTACCCGGAGGCGCCGTACCCTTTGTTTTTGAGTAGGAGGGGGGAACCCGGTGGAAAAATTTGTAACAAAACTCAGTCAACACCTAGATTGGTTGGCTGGCTGGGCGCTTATGGCGCTGATGCTCCTCGTGGTGGGCAACATTGTATTACGTCTCTTCGGCCATCCCATCGAGGGAACGTATGAATTTGTAGGCTTTTTTGCTGCCGCGGCCATCGGCCTGGCCCTGGCCTATTGTGCCGTGCAACAAGGCCATATTGCGGTGACCTTCCTCGTTGACAAACTGGCACCCAAGCACCAGGCGGTTATTGACCTTATCATCGGTTTACTGGCCCTGGCCTTTCTGGTTCTGGCCTTCTGGGAAACCGTGGCCTACGGCACGACCATGGTGATCAGCGGCGAGGTCGCCTTAACCACCCAAGTGCCCTTTTACCCTTTCATTTACCTCATTGCTTTTGGTCTATTTGCCTTTGCCCTGGTAATCCTGGTAGGCCTGCTTAAGCCTCTGAAGAAGGTGATCGAGAAATGAGCCCCTTCCTCGCGGGCATCGTGGGAGTGCTTGTGTTTATAGTGCTCCTCGTCTTGCGCATGCCCATCGCCATCGCCATGGGCCTGGTGGGTTTCGCCGGCTGCCTTTACCTGATTTCTCCGGAAGCAGCGTTGCGGGTAATTGCCAAGGATCTGTACTCCACCTTCTCCTCCTACTCTTTAAGTGTCATTCCCATGTTCGTCTGGATGGGGTTCCTGGCCTACCACTCCGGGATTGGCGGGAAGCTGTACAACTTCGCCTACAAGCTACTGGGGCATTTGCCAGGGGGGCTCGCCATGGCGAGCGAGGCGGCCTGCGCCATTTTCGGGGCGGTCTGCGGCTCCAATACGGCCACCGCGGCAACCATGGGCGCCATTGCCATTCCGGAAATGAGGAAGTACAAATACGACGATTCCCTGGCCACGGCCAGTGTGGCCGCCGGCGGGGCGCTAGGGGTCTTGATTCCGCCGAGCGTCATTTTCGTCGTTTACGGAATTGCCACGGAGCAGTCCATCGGCAAACTGTTCATTGCCGGCATTCTGCCCGGGATCCTGCTTACTTTGCTCTACATGGCAGCCATTTACCTACTCGCCCGGCGCAACCCCTCCCTGGCCCCTCCGGGTCCGAAGGCCGCGCCGCGCGAGGTGCTGTTATCGCTTAGCGGTGGTCTGCCCGAAGTCTTGATTGTCTTCGTTATTTCGATTGGCGGCCTGTTCGCCGGGTGGTTCACGCCCACCGAGGCGGGCGCCGTCGGCGCTGCGGGCGTGATGGCGGTTTCTCTCTTGGAGGGCCACCTCAGTTGGGCGGGATTGAGCCGTTCCCTGCGGGATACCACCCGCACGACGGCGATGATCATGTTCCTGGTTGCGGGTGCGATGATTTTTGGCCGCTTTATCGCCATCAGCCGCATTCCCTTCGAGCTCGCCAACTGGGCCGGTGCCCTACCATTGCCGCCCTATGTGGTGATGGCGATCATCCTGGCCATCTACCTCGTGCTGGGTTGCTTCATCGACGCCCTGGCGATGATTTTGCTTACCATTCCCATTTTCTACCCCGTAGCCGTGGACGTGCTGGGTTACGACCCCATCTGGTTCGGGGTGGTTATCGTGATGGTGGTGGCCATGGGCGTGATTACCCCGCCGGTGGGGATGAACGTTTATATTATCAAGGGCGTCGCCAAGGATGTCCCGTTGGAGGTAATTTTCAAGGGTATCTGGCCTTTCCTCATCGCCATTTTCGTCGCCTGTGGCCTCTTAATCGCGTTTCCCGAGATTGCCACCTTCTTGCCCCGCTTTGCCACCTATTGACCGGGCCAGAGTCCGGGGCAAAGGGAGGGCTGAAAAAAGAAAGCGGCCCGCCCACATCTGCAGGTTTGGTAGATTTGGTAGATTGCGGAGGGCCGCTTCCGTTCGCCTAGTGGACTTTTACGTTTTCGCCGCCATAGTCACGCAAAACCGAGGCCGCCTGGTCGGCCCGGGGCTCGTCGGACCGCACGGAGACCAGGGTCTTGCCCTGGCGGACGTCCTCCTCGTAGCGCCGGCCTTCCTGCTCCG
>JACIYD010000250.1 GCA_014360105.1 Clostridia bacterium | reverse complement strand
GGAGGCGAGGGGGGAAGGAAAGGTTTACGAGAAGGTGGGGACGGTCTTTAGGGATCCCGAAACCGGAAAACTGTTCATGGTTACCTCAACGCCGGGACGAGAAGGAGGAGAGGAATAATGGTTGGGAGCAAGGCTAGGCCTTTCATCTTGGCACTAATGATTGTTGCTGCCGTTGGGTTGGTCCTCCTGCCGGGGGCGGCCCCCGCCGGAGCGGCTACCCCGGCGGAAGTTCAGGTGGACGGGCTGCAGATTCCTGCGCCCATGCCCACTATAAGCGAGCGGGGCACTATTCTGGTTGCCGTCCGCTCGCTGGGGGAGGCCTTGGGGCTCAAGGTGAGGTGGATCCCGGAAAAGAGTACGGTCGCTCTCCAGAAGGGAGATGTTTTAGTACAACTGATTCCAGGGAAGAAAGTAGCGGTTAGAAACGGCGAAGAGATAGGCTTGCCCGTAGCCCCCAAAATAGTTAACGGCACCTGTTTTGTGCCGCTCCGCTTTGTGGCCGAGGCGTTCGGCTTCCACGTGGGGTGGGACGCCAAGACTCAGGTGGCCGGGGTTAAGAGCGGCAGCGTAAAAGAATTATCGCTGGGCACGCTCAGCCCCCTGGAGCCGATGAATATCTTGAACGATCTGGGCGCCTGGTACCGGATGAACCACCTGGGCTTCACCCACGTGCAGCTCGTGCAGTACGATTCTCAGCTAAACCTGATCCCTTGCCTGGCCGAGAGGTGGGACATTTCGCCGGACGGGAAAGCCGTTACTTTCTACCTGGCGAGGGAGGCCAAGTGGCACGACGGGAAACCGGTAACCGCAGATGACGTCAAGTTCACCTTTGAGTACAAGCTCAAGCACTTGAAGGAACTGGCGCGGTGGACGGTGGCCTCGATTGAGAGGATCGATGTGGTTGACGAGCACACAGTAACCTTTTACCTGAAGGAGCCCCTCGTGTTCTCCCTGTTCAAGGATCTGGCCGTGGGAATCGGCATCATTCTGCCCCAGCACATCTGGCAGCGCGTGGAGGATGACCCCAAAAACTACACTGAGAAGGACGGCCTTGTAGGGTGCGGGCCCTTTGTTTTTGAGTCCTACGACCCCGCCGCCCAGACGGCGAGTTTCGTAGCCTTCCGCGACTACTTCGCCGGCCGGCCGAACGTGGAAAAGGTTAAGGTGAAGTACTTCAAGAACATGGACGCGCTGGTCATGGCCCTGAAGAAGGGAGAAATAGACGCCCTTTACGACTACGCCATGCCCGTGCCGGCTTCTTACGCGCCGGCCCTGAAGGATACCCCCGGGCTGGAACTGGGAGTCATTCCGGACCTGGGCATAATGATCTACCTGGCCTTCGGCAAGGAGTACCCGGTGAAGGAGAAGGCCTTCCGAGAAGCGATTGCCTCGGCCCTCGACCTCCAGATGCTGGTAAGGGCCATTGCCGGCGAATACGGGGAGGTGCCCGGCCGCGGGATAGTGCCGCCCAGCCTGCCGGCGTACGACCCCACAATACCCAAGTTTACGCAGGATCTGGCGAAAGCCGCCTCCCTGCTGGATCAGATGGGCCTTAAGGACACAAACGGCGATGGGGCGAGGGAGCTTCCGGACGGCTCCAAGCTCCGCCTACCGGTAACGCCTGCCACCAAGAAGGGCAAGGAAACGATGATGATCCGGGCGGCGGAAATAGTGTGCAGCCAACTTAAGAAGGTAGGGATAGACGCCTTCATCGATCAGGAAGTGATCGGTAACGAGGCCAAGTGGCAGCAACGGGTGTGGGACGACCGCGATTACTGGCTGTATCTGGGCTACGCCACCGTGGGGGCTGTCATTTACGACGGCGGTTTGATGTACTTCGTGGATGCAAAGGGGGCCTTCGGTACCTGCGCCGATCCGGAGTACGTCCGGATTTACCAGAAGGTCAGGTACGCCAAGGACGGGTCGGAGTGGATCGGCGCCTTAAGAGAAGCCCAGCAGTACCACCACCGGGAGATCCCGGGCATGGCCCTAATCTGGAGCAACGTGCTTTATCCCTATCGCACCGACAAGTGCGGCGGGTGGGTAGTGCGCAGCGGCTTCGGGCCGGTCAACTACCAGACGTGGTTTAAGCTCCAGGCCAACTAAACGTTGGCCCGGAGGCAAGGAGGCGTGTCTCCGTGTTGGACGTGGACTGGTCCGGGGAATGGCGTAAACGGCGGGAGGAGTATTTCTGGACCAGAAGGCTCAAGGAGAAGGGGATGAGCAACGAAGACTACTGGGACCGGTACCCGGACGAGCTTTGCGCGGAGCACCGCAAATACGCCGGCTATCCAGGAGCAGTTCTGGAAAGAATTAAGCCCTTCGTCCACCCGCAGGCCAGAGTTCTGGATATCGGCGCCGGCGACGGAGCGTATACCATTCCGTTGGCCGAGAGGGCGGCAGAAGTAACCGCCGTGGAGCCCTCGTCGGGGCAAGTCCGGCGCCTTTTAAAGAACGCCGCCGGCCGGCAGAACATCAGGGTCGTGAACAGGCGCTGGGAAGAGGTGGAAAGAGAGGAGCTGTCCACGTACGACCTGGTCCTTGCTGCCTACTGCTTTGGCATGCCGGACATCAAGGAAGCCCTGCAAAAGATGCTGGATTGCACCAGAGGGGTCCTCTTCCTCGTGCACTACGGCGGCTCCTCCCTGGAAAGCACCTACGCCTCGTTCATCCCCGATTACCGGCCTTCCCCGGACTACATTTACCTCTACAATATTTTGTATCAGCTTGGAGCAAAGGCCAACGTGGAGCTGATTACCCGGCGCTACCTCTACCCCTGGGCCTTGCTGGAGAAGGTGTGGCGGCACGACCACGACCTCACGACGGAGCAGGCCCGAAGAGCGCAGGCCACCCTGAAGGAAAGGGGAGAACTGGTTGCGGAAGAGGACGGAAGCCTGTGGGTCAAATGCTGGTACCGAGACGCGGTAATCTGGTACCTAAGGGAAGATCTGCACAAAGCCCGAAGCCGTGAGTCGGCCCGTGGGTAGAATTCATTAACTTACATTCATTCATTACTGAGAGGAGGGATTAGCCCGTGATGCTTTCGAGGTTAAAGCAGTTCGCCCTGGTAGCCCTCCTGGCTTTCGCCGCGGGCCTGTTCGGGGGCGTTGCGCCGGCGCTTGCCGGCACCGGGGCAATAAGCGTCCTGGCGGACGGTCACGCCTTGGTAACCGATGCGCCTCCCTTGGTCGAGAACGGCCGCGTCCTAGTCCCCGTCCGGCCTCTGGCCGAGAGCCTGGGCGCCAGGGTGAGCTGGGATGAGAAGGCGAGAAGCGTTCTCATCGAGGCCGAAGGGAAGGCGGTCAAGCTCTTTATCGGCAGCTCCTCTGTTCTCTGCG
>JACIYD010000025.1 GCA_014360105.1 Clostridia bacterium | reverse complement strand
GAGACGTCGTAGCCCTCAATCCGCCGCGGCGGCGCGGGCAGACCCAGCGTCTCCGCCAGGTCGGTCGTGCGTGCCGCCCGGCGCTCCCGACTCAGGCGATACGTTTCCAGGAAGGAGGCGGCGTTGGCGCTGGCCCGGGCGACCAGTTCTTTCTTGCGGCCGCGCCGGGGAACATGAAGCCGCACTTTCCTCCCGCGTCGTCCGGAAAGCCAGCACGCCAGCAGCTCTTCCTCGTCGGGCCGCGCCGGCAGGAGTACGGTCGCGGGGAGGTCCTGCCGGTCGTGGTAGTATTGTTGAAGAAAGGCGCCGAGTACCTCGGCCGCCGGGCTGTCGCCCGCTTCAAGCAGGAAACTCTCCCGCCCGCGCACCATGCCGTCCCGGACGAGAAAGACCTGCACGCAGGCCTCGCCCTCTGCCAGCGCTAGGCCGACCACGTCTTCGTCTCCCTCACCGCCAAAGGCCACCTTCTGGTGCGCCAGAACCTGCTCCAGCGCCTGCCACTGGTCGCGCAGGCGGGCCGCCTCCTCAAAGCGCAGGGCAGCAGCCGCTTCCTCCATGCGTCGCCGCAGTTCGCGCAAGAGGCCCTCCCCTCTGCCCTCGAGAAAAGCAATCAGGTCCTCGACCAGGCGGCGGTAGGCGGCCGGTGCGCACCGGCCGCTGCAGGGCGCAAGGCAAAGCCCCAGGTGGGCATTCAGGCAGGGGCGGTGCCCCGGACCCCAGCGCCCGCTCTTACAGGTGCGGACCGGAAAGATCCGGCGAAGCAGCCTCAAGGTGTGCTGCAGCGCCCCGGCGTTGGTATAGGGCCCAAAGTAGCGCGCCCCGTCCTCCTGGCGCCTGCGGGTAATCACCAGGCGCGGGAATTCCTCTCCCAGGGTGATTTTGAGGTAAGGGTATCCTTTGTCATCTTTAAGGTTAATGTTGTAGCGGGGACGGTAGCTCTTGATCAGGTTGCATTCGAGCACCAGGGCTTCGATGGGCGATTCTGTGACGATGTATTCCAGGTCGGCCACGTGCCGCAGGAGAGCCTGGACCTTGGGCGGCTGACCGGCGGCGCCGTGGCAGTAGCTGCGCACCCGCTGACGCAGGGAACCGGCCTTGCCCACGTAAAGCACCGCCCCCGCCGCATCGCGCAGCAGGTAGACGCCCGGCGCTTCGGGTAGATCCTTTACTTTTTCTTCCCAGGTCACGCGCCCTCGCTCCTCTGGGTTTCTGGGGCTCAAGTCCCTAGCTTTTCCTTGTAGTCTTTGGCTCCCTCGTTGGCACGAGCCCTGCAATTTCGTGCGTTCGTTGTGGGGCCGCGCCCCATAGGGGGCTCCACCGAAATGGCAATATCTGGGGCTAGACCTGACCCATGGCGCGGGCGGCGGGCAAGCCCAGAACGCGCGCCAGGAACTGGCCCGTGTAGGACTCCGGATGCCGACTGACCTCCTCCGGCGTCCCTACGGCCACGACGCGGCCGCCGTCTTCGCCCCCTTCCGGGCCCAGGTCGATAATATAGTCTGCCGTCTTAATGACGTCAAGGTTGTGCTCGATGACGATCACCGTGTTCCCGCCGTCGGTGAGCTCGTTAAGCACCTCGAGCAACTGGTGGATGTCCGCCATGTGCAGGCCGGTGGTCGGTTCGTCCAAAATGTAGAGCGTACGCCCCGTGGCCCGGCGCGAAAGCTCGGTGGCCAGCTTCACCCGCTGGGCCTCTCCCCCGGAGAGGGTGGTGGCCGGCTGGCCGAGGCGGATATAACCCAGACCCACGTCCTGCAGGGTTTTGAGCTTGCGGTGGATGGACGGCAGGTTGGCAAAAAATGCCACTGCCTCATCGACCGTCATGTCTAGAATGGCGGCGATGTTTTTTCCCTTGTAGGTAACCTCGAGTGTCTCGCGGTTGTACCGCTTGCCCTTGCACACCTCGCAGGGCACGTAAACGTCGGGCAAAAAATGCATTTCGATCTTGATGATGCCGTCGCCCTGGCAGGCCTCGCAGCGGCCGCCGCGCACGTTAAAGCTGAAGCGCCCCGGGCGGTAGCCGCGCAGCCTCGCCTCCGGCGTGGCGGCAAACAATTGCCGGATGAGGTCGAAGACGCCGGTATAGGTGGCCGGGTTGGACCGCGGCGTGCGGCCGATGGGCGACTGGTCGATGTTAATCACCTTGTCCAGATGCTCTAGGCCCCGGATCTCGTCGTGCTCTCCCGGCTTTTCCCGCGCGCGGTGCAGCTCTTGCGCCAGCCGCCGGTAGAGAATGTCGTTGACCAGGGTGCTCTTGCCCGAGCCGGAGACGCCGGTAACGCAAATGAAGGTGCCCAGGGGAAAGCGCACGTTGATGTTCTTCAGGTTGTGCGCCCGGGCGCCGATCACTTCCAGCCAATGGCCGTTGCCGGGTCGGCGGCGCGTCGGCACCGGGATGCGGCGCCGGCCGCTCAGGTACTGGCCGGTAAGGGAACGGGGGCAGCGGATGACCTCTTCCAACCGGCCGCAGGCCACCACTTCCCCGCCCTGCGCCCCGGCCCCCGGGCCGATGTCGACCAGGTAGTCCGCGGTACGGATGGTCTCTTCGTCGTGCTCCACCACGATGACCGTGTTACCCAGATCGCGCAGGCGCTTAAGCGTGGCGATGAGCCGCGCGTTATCCCGCTGGTGCAGCCCGATGCTAGGCTCGTCAAGGATATAGAGCACGCCCACGAGCTGCGAGCCGATCTGGGTGGCGAGACGAATGCGCTGCGCCTCCCCGCCGGAGAGGCTGGCCGCCGCACGGTCCAGGGTAAGATAGTCCAGCCCTACGTCCACCAGGAAGCCCAGGCGGTTTTGCAGCTCTTTGAGTACTTCGCGGGCGATCATTTCTTCCCGCGGCGAAAGCGCAAGGCCCCCGAGGAATGCTCTGGCCTCGCGCACGCTTAACGCCACCACTTGGGCGATGTTCTTGCCGCCCACCAGCACTGCCAGTGCTTCCGGCTTAAGCCTTGCCCCGTGGCAGCGCGGACAGGGGCGGCTGCCCATGTAGACCTCAATCTCCTCGCGGGCCGCATCGGAAGCCGCCTCGCGGTAGCGGCGTTCCAAGTACGGCACCACCCCTTCGAAAGAGACATAATGCATATGGGTCTGCCCAAAACGGTTGGTATAGCGGAAGGCAAAGGTCTCACCCGGACTCCCGTAAAGGACGAGGTTGAGCTCTTCCTTGCTCAGCTCCTTGACCGGCTTGTCGGGATCAATGCCGCGGTAGCGGCAGAAGGCGAGCAACATCTCCTGGTAGTAGCGGCCGGCCGTCCAGGGGGCAATCGCCCCCTGCCGTAAGGAGCGATTCTTGTCGGGGATGACCAGGTCGGGGTCGACCTCGCGCGTGATACCGAGACCGGTACACGTAGGACAGGCACCGTACGGGCTGTTGAAGGAGAAGAGGCGGGGCGAAATCTCGGCAAAGCCCGTGCCGCAGTCGGGGCAGGCGAACTTTTCGCTGAAGATCAGCTCTTCTCCTTCCATCACCTGGACGATGACCAGGCCGTCGGCCAGACGAAGCGCGCTTTCCAGGGAATCGGCCAGGCGCCGCTCCAGGCCCGGGCGGAGGATGAGGCGGTCGAGTACCACTTCGATATGGTGTTTCTTATTCTTTTCGAGGCGCGGCGTGGTGCCTTCCAGAAGCAGCATCTCCCCGTCTACCCGCACCCGGGTATAGCCCTGGCGTCGCAGGTCCTCCAATAACTTCTGGTATTCTCCCTTGCGGCCGCGCACCACCGGCGCCAAAATGGCCAGCTTCGTCCCCGGAGGATGGGCCATCACCTGATCCACCATCTGGGAAACCGTTTTCTGCGTGATGGGGCGGCCGCACTGCGGGCAATGGGGACGCCCGATGCGGGCGAAGAGCAGCCGCAGATAATCGTAGATTTCCGTGACCGTGGCCACGGTGGAACGGGGGTTATGGCTGGCACTCTTTTGATCGATGGAGATGGCGGGCGAAAGCCCCTCGATGTAGTCCACGTCGGGTTTGTCCACCTGACCGAGGAATTGGCGCGCATAGGCGGAAAGGGATTCCACGTAGCGCCTCCGGCCCTCGGCGTAGATGGTATCAAAGGCCAGCGAGGACTTACCGGAGCCGCTAAGGCCCGTAATGACCACCAGCTTGTCCCGGGGGATTTCCACGTCGATGTTTTTGAGGTTGTGCACGCGTGCGCCCTTGATGATCAGGCGGTCCGCCATCGCCCTTTTCCCTCGATTCTTGAGCCCCGCTTATCTCTCCCTCCGCCTCTACCCATTATAATAGCACGGACAGGGTCGCTCAAGGGGCACCCCTCCTGCTGTATCCCTAATTTATCCCCTGCCGTCTTTGGCTCCCTCGTTGGCGTGAACCTCGCGGGCGATACAGGCGCTCGAGCTGGGCTTGAGGCGGGCTCCCGGCCGGCGCCCGGTGCCGCTAGCCCCCGGCGACCCGCCGTTTCCTTGCCCCGCCTTTCTCCCGCCCCCGGACCGCTTCTTCGGCCTGGTGGCGCAGCTCGATGATCGCATCACGTAGTTCCGCCGCCCGCTCGAACTCAAGGTTCTTGGCCGCCTGACGCATCTCTTGCTCTAGTTGTTTGATAAGCTGAAGCAGTTCCTTTCTCTCCATTCTTCCTCCGCTCTCGCGGAAGTAACGCAGCTGTGGCTCCGCCACCCGGGAGACTTCCAAGAGATCGCGGATGCCTTTTTGCACCGTCTGGGGGACAATGCCGTGCCGCCGGTTGTATTCCATCTGCAGACGCCGGCGCCGTTCCGTCTCTTCGATCGCGCGGCGCATGGACTCGGTGACCGTTTCCGCGTACATGATGACCGTGCCTTCGGCGTTGCGCGCCGCCCGGCCCATGGTTTGGATGAGCGAGCGTTCGGAACGTAGATACCCTTCCTTGTCGGCATCCAGGATGGCCACCAGGCCCACCTCCGGCAGGTCCAGCCCCTCCCGCAGGAGGTTAATACCCACAAGGACGTCGAACTCGCCCAGGCGCAGGTCCCGGATGATGACCATGCGTTCCAGGGCATTGATTTCGGAATGGAGATAGCGCACGCGTACCCCCACTTCCCGCAGGTACTCGGTAAGGTCTTCTGCCATGCGCTTGGTCAGGGTGGTAACCAGCACCCGCTGCCCCTTGGCAACACGCTGCCGGATTTCCTGCAAGAGATCATCGATCTGGCCCGCCACCGGACGTACGTGCACGGCGGGATCCACCAGACCCGTGGGCCGCACGATCTGCTCGACCACCTGTTCGCTATGCGCAAGTTCGTAAGGCCCCGGGGTGGCCGAAACGAAAATGACCTGATTGAGCCGCGCCTCAAACTCCTGGAACTTCAGCGGCCGGTTATCAAGGGCAGAGGGAAGACGAAAGCCGTAGTCCACCAGGGTCTTCTTGCGGGAGTAGTCGCCCTCGTACATCCCGCCCAGTTGGGGCACGGTAATGTGGGATTCGTCGATGAAAAGGAGCATATCGTCCGGGAAATAGTCGAGCAGGGTGTACGGCGGCTCGCCCGGCAGGCGTCCCGTAAGATGGCGGGAGTAGTTCTCAATACCCTTGCAGAAGCCGATTTCCCGCATCATTTCCAGGTCAAAGCGGGTGCGCTGCTCCAGCCGTTGTGCCTCCAGCAGTTTCCCCCGAGCCCTGAGCTCGGCCAGGCGTTCTTCCAGTTCCTGCTCGATGGCGGCCAGCGCCCGTTCCATTTTGTCCTGCGGCGTAACGTAATGGCTTGCGGGAAAGACGACCGCATGCCGCAGCTCGCACAGGATCTCACCGGTGAGGGGGTCGAACTCCAGGAGGCGCTCTACCTCGTCGCCGAAGAACTCTACCCGGATCGCCCGCTCGCTGAAAGAGGCGGGGTAGATCTCGAGGGTATCGCCCCGCACGCGGAAGGTGCCACGGCGAAAGTCCACTTCGTTGCGCTGGTACTGGATGTCGACCAGGCGGCGCAGCACCGCGTCGCGGTCGTAAGAATGGCCCTCGCGCAAGGAAAGCATCAGTTCGCGGTAGTCGTCCGGCGAACCCAGGCCGTAGATGCAGGAGACACTGGCCACGATGATGACGTCCCGCCGCTCGAAAAGCGCCGCCGTGGCCGAGTGGCGCAGCTTGTCGATCTCCTCGTTGATGGAGGAGTCTTTTTCAATATAGGTATCGGTCTGCGGGATGTAGGCCTCGGGCTGGTAGTAGTCGTAGTAGCTGACGAAGTATTCCACCGCGCTGTCCGGGAAAAACTCTCTAAATTCGCCGCACAACTGCGCCGCCAGCGTCTTATTGGGGGCAATCACCAGCGTCGGCCGCTGCATGGCCGCGATGACGTGGGCCATGGTGAAAGTCTTGCCCGAACCGGTCACGCCCAGGAGGGTCTGCATGCGGTACCCCCGGCGCAGCCCCTCCACCAAGGCGGCAATGGCCTTCGGCTGGTCGCCCCGTGGCCTCAAGTCGGTTTTCAGGACAAAGGAACCCACGCCGATCACCTTCTCGAACTGCCGCCTAACTGCAGATTGATTGCGGTAACGTTGCGCGGAGCCCCGCCCCGTTGAGCAAGACGCTCAGGGCCCAGAGCAGACGGACGAGCACCACGTCCACATCAAAGTACTCGGCGAACCCCCCACAAACCCCGCCGAGAATCCTCTGCGCCCGCGACCGGAAGAGTCTTCGTGCCAAGGTATTTCCTCCATTCAACTATTATATCTCAACCCCTCAAGGATAACTTCCCCTCTCCTGGCAGCACAAACCCTTTTTGAAACCGCCTGGGACGGCGGTTGCCGGGCAGGAGCCAAGCTGTTATAATCACCTTGAAACCGGAGGAGGGGTACACTTGCCGCCGACCGAACCCGGAGCCGAGACCGGCCTCGGCATTGGCATTTTTACCGATAGCTATCGTCCCTATACAAGCGGAGTCGTCCATTCGATCGAGATCTTCGCCCGGCACCTCAGGGCCCTTGGTCACCGCGTTTACATTTTTGCACCCAGCTACCCCAACTGCGCGCCGGAAGAGGGTGTTTTTCGCTTTTGGGCCATCCCCGCACCGACCCAGCGCGAATTCAGCCTGGCCCTCCCCCTCTCCCTCACCATTGGAGCCACCGTGCGCCGCCTCGGCCTCGACGTCATCCATGTTCATTCCCCCTTCCTCTTGGGGCGACTGGGTGCCCGGGTCGCACGTCGTTTCGGCCTACCGCTGGTCTTCACCTACCACACACTTTACGAGAAGTACGTTCATTATGTGCCCTTTTTCCAGGGCCTCTCCCGGCGAATCGTACGGCGGTACACACGCGCCTTTTGCAACCAGTGCGACCTGGTGATTGCCCCCACGGCGCCCATTGCGGACCTCTTGCGCCAGCAGGGCGTTAACGCGCCCCTGGCCGTGATCCCCACCGGCATCGAGCTGGCCGCCTTCCAGGGATTGGACCGCACCTGGTTGCGCCGTCGTTACTCCCTGCCGCCGGAAGCCAGGATCCTGCTCTACGTGGGACGGCTAGGCCGGGAAAAGAACCTTGGCTTCCTGCTGCAAAGCTTTGCCCGCCTGCGTAACCAGGCGGCCCTCGGTCCGTTAAAGCTGGTGCTCATCGGCGGCGGCGCTGCCGCAGGGGAGGTTGCCCGGCAAGTAAAAGACCTTGGCCTGCAGCAGGACGTAGTCCTTACGGGGACACTACCAAAGGAAGAAGTGGCCCGGTGCTACGCCGGGGCCGATCTCTTCGTTTTTGCCTCCCTTACTGAAACCCAGGGCCTGGTCCTGGCCGAGGCGAAGGCGGCAGGTCTGGCCGTGGTAGCGGTGGATGCGAGCGGCGTGCGCGAAATGGTCTTGGATGGTGAGGACGGCTACCTTACCCCGCTTTCCCTCGACACCTTTACGGAACGCGTGGCGGCACTCTTGCGCGACGACGCCAAGCGCCTGGCCATGGGAGAGCGCGCCAGGGAGAACGTGCGCCCCTATGCCGCCCGGGAAACAACTCTCCGCCTGGCCGAACACTACAGGCTTTTGGTCGCCGCCAAAGCACACCGCCTGGAAAAGGCGGTCTAGTCCTGCCACCCGAGACGGCGCCGTACCTCCGTAATGCCGGCATCGGTCAGGTGCCAGTGCCGGTCTTGTTCGTACATGAGACCCCTTGCCTTAGCCCGAGAAAGATAGGTAGAAGTGGCACGAAGCGCCGTGCGGTTGCCGATGGCCTCGAGCACCCGCCGCACGTCTTTGGCGGACGGAGGCTGGCCCAGGAACTGCGCATGGTAGTAAACGGCAAAAGAAACAAGGTCCACCGCCTTCTTGATCCCGGCTTCCTCGCAGAGCTGCCGCGGCGAGGGCACCGCTCCGGCGGTGATCGCCGCATCCGACCCTGCGGCTGGGGCACCGCTCGCTTCTTCCGCTGCCTGCCCTTCCTCGGTCGCACCTTCCGCCGGCTCTGATACTGGTGTGGCCGTCTCTGCAATGTCGGCCGCCCCTACCGGGATGGCCTTTTCCCCAGCCGCACGCTTTCTCCGCCCACGCCGTCCCTTCGGGGGCGTAAGCGGCAGTACGGGCGCTTTTTCCCCGCTCTCCGCGGTAAGACGATCAAAACAAAGGGCCAGCCAGCGTTCGACAAAGGCTTCCGGTCCCCGCATCTCCAGCTGTAGCGATCCGCTCGTAAAGCGGACGTAGATTTCCCCTTTTGCCCGTTCGCCCTGGACAACTTCCTCGCCGCAGCCACTTTTTACGTGTTCCATAATATAAAGGTCCCCCTTTCCCAATTATCGCTAGCTTTTCTACATATGGCCCGTTTTTCCTGCCGGCGGTCACGCAAAGGAAAAAGATGGGCCGCCCCGCGGACGGCCCCAACGGTTAGGGTAGAGTTAATAAGAGGGGTGGGTTTTAAAGCTCGATTTGCCCGAGAAACGCGTCCAGCCAGCCGCGGAACTCACTCATCTGTGCCAGGAGAAGGTAGAAGGCACATACCACCAACGAGTGCACGATCTCGCCTGCGGCAATCAGCCGTGGCACTTCGGCCAGCGGCACCAGGACAACTTCGATATCTTCGGCCTGGTCCAGCCGCTGTTCCCCGAGGCGAAAGGCGTCCCGCGCCAGGTAGACGTAATAGGAGTTGTCAAACAGAGCCGGCTGCGGCCGCAGAACGCCGAGGAGCGCCAGTTCCCGGCAGGAATATCCGGTTTCCTCGCGCAATTCCCGGGCCGCGGCTTGGGCCGGTGTGTCCGGCCGATCCACCAGGCCTCCCGGAAGCTCGAGCGTTATTTCTCGCGTGCCGTGGCGGTACTGCCGCACCATCACCACTTCTCGTTGTGCGGTAAGGGGGATAACCCCCACCCAGTCCGGCGACTGAAGCACGTAAAAACCGTGTACCTGTCCCGTACGCGGTGATCGCGCCCGGTCCTGCCGCAAGCGAAAGATCCGGTAGGAGCCAAGGTGCTCGCTCTCGATGACTTCCCAGGACTTCGGCATCTTTACCCGCTACTGCTAGCCGAGTGCCCGCACCAGCACCTCCGCCAGGTCGAGCGCCTGCACCCCCTCTTCGATACCCTTATCTTTGAGCCCGTCGCTGAACATCACCAGGCAGAAGGGGCAGGCGGTGGCGATCATTTGCGGGTTCCTGGCGAGCGCTTGCTCGGTGCGCATGAGGTTGATGCGCCGCCCGATCTTTTCCTCCAACCACATACGCCCGCCGCCGGCGCCGCAACAGAAGCTCCGGTCGTGGTGGCGTTCCATTTCCGTCAGGCGCAGCCCCTGTACCGCCCGCAAGAGTTGGCGCGGCTCGGCGTAAATGTCATTGTAGCGGCCGAGGTAACAGGAGTCGTGGTAGGTCGCCACCAGGTTAAGGCTTTGCCGCGGTACCAGCCGCTTCTGCTGCACAAGCCGCCAGAGATAGGTGCTGTGGTGAACCACCGGGAACGTCCCGCCGAACTGGGGATATTCGTGTTTGAGGGTGTTATAGCAGTGAGGACAGGTGGTGACGATCTCACCGAACCGGTACTGTTTAAGGGTTTCGATGTTCTCCTGTGCCAGCATCTGGAAAAGATACTCGTTACCCAGGCGCCGTGCCGAGTCGCCGCAGCATTTTTCTTCGGTGCCGAGGATGGCGAAGCGAACGCCGGCAGTCTGCAGCAGGCGTACCATGGCTTCTGCCACCTTGCGGTTACGGTCGTCAAAAGCACCGGCACAACCCGGCCAGAAAAGAACCTCGACCTCGCCTTGTGTTTCGGCCAGGGCCGGCACGCCCAGTTCCGCCGCCCAGTCGGCCCGGTTGGCCCAGCCGATGCCCCAGGGGTTACCGTTATTTTCCATGTTACGGAAGGCCACTTGTGCCTCACCCGGGAAGCGGCTCTCAGACAGCACCAGGTTGCGGCGCAAACCGATGGTCTTGGCCAGGTGCTCGACAAACACCGGGCACTGTTCTTCGCAGGCGCGGCAGGTAGTGCACGCCCAGATTTCGTCTTCACTTACCACGTCGCCGATGAGTCTCTTTTCGAGAATCGCCCGCGTCTTTTCGTCGGTCGCCGCGGCTTCTGCCTCACCGGCCCCGGCCTTGGCAGCCCGTACCCGCTGGGCGACCAGCAACGGTCCTTTCTCCAACAGGTGCGTCCGCAGGTTCTGGGTCAGTTTCTTCGGCGAGAGCGGTTTTTCGCTCAGGTAGGCGGGGCAGTTGTCCTGGCAACGACCGCAGCGGGTACAGGCTTCGGTATCAAAGAGCTGCTTCCAGGTAAAGTCTTGTAACTTTTCGATGCCGAAAACCTCAATCTCTTCATTTTCCAGGTCAAGTGCCGCGAGCGCGCCTTTGGGAC
>JACIYD010000249.1 GCA_014360105.1 Clostridia bacterium | reverse complement strand
GGGGCGGGGCGGGGAGCTCGCCCCGCACCAACGCTTGACGCAGGCCCGAGATGCGCCTTGGCCCCGCCACCAAGAACACGTAGATACCGGCCGCCATTGCCGCGGCAAGCAACAGCACCGTCCAGCCGACTCCCAGCCGCCGCGCCACGGCGAACAAGGTTGCCGTTTCCGCCACCGGCAGGATAAGGATCACTGCCAGGGCAAGCCCCAGCTTCTTTGGCCAGCGGTGCATGCTAATCTTGCCCCACGATACTCGCAAGACCGTATCGCTCGAAATGCTGGCGCAGGTGCGCCACCACGGGCGGGGGCACCCCGAAGTCCGCGGCCATTTCGGCATCACTCCGCCCCTCGCCGAGCAGGCGGATGAGGCGGTCGAAGTCCACGCCCACTTCGCGCGCCTTCTCCTTCAGGCTGGGCTCCCTTGCCCACGGTACCCGCGAGCGGTAGTCCTCCAACGGCACCACCTCCCCGTCTATTATAGCTTGATGCTCGCGGCTTTATGAGACGGGTAAAGGTGACTGGTGTCGTTCAGAAGAACGACCACCGGTAGCTCCGGGTAGAAGTCGACGATATTTACCGCCGCATTGTCCTGGGCCAGCCGCCAGACGGACGCGGTATCCAAATTCAACACGGCGCAAAGCAAGGAGCGAATGGTGCCGCCGTGCGAGACGGCCAGTACCTTTTGTCCCCGGTGTTCCGCGATGATGGCCTGTACCGCCTGCCACGCCCTCTCCCTTACCTGGGCAAAACTTTCTCCGCCCGGCACCGTTACTTCGCCCGCTCCCAGCAGCCATTGCTTGAGCGCTTCCGGGTGCGTGGCCGCAATTTCCCGGTGAGTGAGACCCTCCCAAAGGCCGAAATTAATTTCCCGCAGGGCCGGCACCGGCCGGACCGCCTGGCCGTGGGGGGCGGCAATGATGGCCGCCGTCTCCAGTGCCCGGCGCAGGTCACTTGCGTAGAAGGCGCTAATCGGCTCCTGCGCAAACCTCTCCTGTAAACGGTACGCCTGCCATTTACCTTTCTCGCTCAAGCCCACGTCGCTATGACCCTGGTACTGTCCTTGGGAGTTCCAGGCCGTCTCCCCATGCCGAATGAGAATCAGCCGCGTCGTTTCTTTCATCTCCACCCTCCGGTTCCCCCACAAACGAGGTCAATAGTCGCAGGAGATAGCGGTTCTCCCAGGGCAGGCGTACGGCCAGGCGCAGGTAGTGGTCGCCAAGGCCCGGAAAAGAGGCGCACCGGCGCACGAGAATCCCCTTTGGTCCCAACGCCCTCTGGACTGTCGTCCCGCTTAACCGCACCGCTTTCAACGAGACGAGCAGGAAGTTCGCCTTGGCGGGAAACGGCATAAAGCCGAGCTCCTCCAGTCCCCGGCACAAAAATTCCCGCTCCCTACCGACCAAAGACCGCGTATAGGTGGCGTACCCGCTCTGTTGCAGCACGAAAATCCCGGCCCTGGCTGCCAGAACGTTAATTCGCCACGGCGGGCTGCATTCCTCCAACTTCGCGGCCAGCACGGGAGCGACCACCGCACAGCCCAGGCGCAACCCGGGCAGGGCGTAGAACTTGGTAAGAGAATAAAGCACGCAGAGATTGGCGTACCGGCCAACAAACGGCACTACGCTCAGATCCGGCCGTGCTCCCGGCACGAATTCAAGAAAGGATTCGTCCACCACAAAAAGACACCCGGGATACCGATCCGCCAGCGTGACCAGGGTTTCCCGGTCTAAGAGGAAGTCGCCCGTGGGATTGTTCGGATGGCCGAGAAAGCACATCTCCACCTCGCGCAAAGAGGCGGCCAGGTCGGCGGCAGCCAGGGCAAAGCCCTTTTCCGGCGCCAGGATCAGGCGTTCTACCTGCGCCCCGGCGGCACGAGCGGCCGCGGCGTACTCACCAAAAGCAGGTTCGACCACGAGCACCCGCCGGGGCCGCAAGGCCTGAGGCAGCAGGTAGATCAGTTCCGCCGCCCCGTTTCCCAGTACCACTGCCGCGGTCGTTTGCAGCCAGCGCTTGAGGGCAGTCTTGAGCTCGCCGTACTCCGGGTCGGGGTAGTAGGCCACCTCTGTCAGGCAGCGCGCCAGGTACGCGCCGAGGCCCGGAGGAGGACCAAGAGGGTTGATATTGGCGCTGAAATCGATGATGGCCGAGGGTGAGAGACCAAACTGCCGGGCCGCCGCCTGCCGCCGGCCGCCATGTTCTACCGCCATCGGATTAGGCCCGCCGGGCCGCTTCTTCCTCCTTTCCCAACGGCAAAATGCCGCCGGAGGTCATTTCCAACAAGTAAATGCGCTCGAGCGAAGGAAATTCCCGGGCCAGTTCCCGCGCGAGGTCGGCGAGATCCGCCCGCCGCGGGTCGAAAAGAAGACCGACGACGGTCCCACTGTGGGCTACATTTACGCCCCAAGCACCGTGCGCCAGGGCCCAGCGCTGTAGCCGGTCGAAAGCGGGCAGCGGCAGGATGCGCTGGTTGGCCCAGGCGCTCAGGGTTGCTCCCCTGGCAATGAGGCGGGGATCGCCCTCTCTTAGACCCAGGATGATCAGACGTAGCGCCTCCCGGGTCAGGGCGGCGTTTTCCCGGCGCAAAGCGCGCAAGTCGGGCCGGCGGTTAAAGGCCAGGGTATCCACGGTGCCGCCTAAGTCCGCGGCGAGAATGGCCAGCGCGGGTGGCGTGCCGAGCGGCTGATAGAAGCGCGCGCGCAGGTGATCGAAAATGGCCAGGCCTGGCAAGAAAGTACTGTTGGTCGGCTCGACGGCCACGGCCAAGCGCGCCACCTCGCCGTAACCCAGGTCGCGCCCGCAGGCCAGGGCGGTGGCGGCAATGGCGGCACAGACGTCGGCACTGCTGCTGCCCATCCCCTTTCCGGGCGGCAGCGGGGAAGCGATTTCTACCCGGGCCCCCAGGGAGGAGTGGCCCAAGTAGCGCAGTGTATACGTCACGGCCAGTTTGGTCTTTTCCCGCCCGGGCGGGACCACTACCGGCGCCGGTCCGGGCCGCAGTTCAACGGTGACCGATGAGGCAAGATTGACCGGGCAACTGATAAGAAAGTCCGCTTCCCCGAGCAGACCCTCCACCAATTCGCCGCAGCAACCGGGTACGGCTACGGTGGCACGCACGGCTCTTCCTCCCTTCCCCTGAAACTCCGGATTCTAGGCTTGGCCTGGGTAGGCTGGCACGACTGCAAGCTGGTGGGATTTGGAGCAAATCCCGGGCCTGCCCCTTGCAATTTCCTGCCTTGGTTATGGAGCCGCGCCCCATAGAGCACTCCTACTTGGTATCCAGGAGGATCAGGGCGGAAAGGAGGAGGAGTGTCACCTCAAGTTCCGCCAACGCCCCGTAAGTGTCGCCCGTTAACC
>JACIYD010000248.1 GCA_014360105.1 Clostridia bacterium | reverse complement strand
GGAAAGGAGGCAGGCAATGGCCGTCCACAAGGCGGTCGTACCGGCGGCAGGCCTGGGGACCAGGTTCTTGCCGGCGACCAAAGCGCAACCCAAGGAGATGCTTGTCCTTGTCGATAAGCCGGCCATCCAGTACATTGTGGAAGAAGGGGTGGCGGCAGGGGTACGCAATTTTCTCGTGGTTACGGGGAGAAACAAGAAGTCGCTCGAGGACCATTTCGACCGTGCGCCTGAATTGGAAGCGGCGTTACGCCAAAAAGGGGAATGGGAGTTGCTCGCCACCGTTGAAGAGACGGCGCGCCTGGCAGCCGTCCATTACGTGCGCCAGCCGGAGGCACGCGGCCTGGGAGACGCGGTGGCCTGTGCGGCCGCCTTTGTCGGCGACGAGGACTTTGCCGTCCTGCTGCCCGATGATCTGATTCTTGCCGACCCACCGTGTCTGGCGCAGATGTTGGCCGTAAAAGAAGCGTACGGGGGAGCGGTCGTCGCCCTGGAGGAAGTGGAGCCCGCGCAAACACAGCGTTACGGGATTATCCGGGGCCGGGAAATCGACCGCGGCGTATGGCGCATCGACGATCTGGTGGAGAAGCCGACGCCGGCCGAAGCACCTTCGCACCTGGCGGTGGTGGGTCGCTACCTCTTGCCCGGGCGTCTCTTTCCCATTCTTGCCGCCACGCCGCCGGGGGCGGGGGGAGAGATTCAGTTAACCGATGCTTTGCGGGTTCTTGCCCGGGATTACCCTCTCTACGGTTATCTTTTTACGGGCCGGCGTTTCGATGTGGGGGATAAACTGGGTTTTCTTACGGCAACGGTGGAACTGGCGCTGGCACGGCCTGACCTGGGGCCCGCCTTCGCCGCCTATCTGCGGCGCATTCTTCTTTAATGAGGCGGCAGGAAATCGCCGTTTCTGGAGGAATTCATTAATACCCGGGAGGTTGATGTTTTGCCCAAGGGGAAGAAGGAAAAGCAAGCACCGCCTAAGCAGCGACGGCCGGAACGCCGCTACCTGCCGGCCTTAAGGGAAGAGAGATCACTCGTTTGGGCCGATAATGCGCCCCTCCTTGTCCTGGGAGCCGTGCTTTTTGCCGCGCCCTACTTTCGTGGCCTGTTTTTTCCCCAGGAGCAGCGGTGGGCGCTCCTCGCGGCCTGTCTCGCCTTTGTCCTTGTTTGGCTGGCCAAGTTAAGACGGCAAGAGGTTTCCTTCCTTGGCCGGCCCTTTGACTACCTCGCCCTCACTTTCCCGCTCCTTTACGTACTCAGCGCCTTTAGGGCGGCGAGCCTGCAACTGGCCGTAGCCGAAGTGGTCAAGGTAACGCTCTACTTCCTGGTTTACTGGATGGCCAGCCAGCTCGGCCGCGAACGCCGAGGCCGGTACTTCCTCCTGGCAACCATCTACGCAGCGGCCGTCGGGGTAGCGCTGGCCGGCGTCCTTACCGCCCAGGGGGTCATTTTCATCAAGGACGGTTTCGTCGGGGGGCGGATTTACTCCACCCTCCAGTATCCCAACGCCCTTGCCAATTATCTCGCGGCCGCGAGCTTCCTCGGCCTCTTTCTCTGGGTCAGGGCGCCCCGCGGTTGGCGTTTTGTCCTCGCCGGAGGGACCTACCTGCTCTTCCTCGTACTCCTCGGCACCGGGTCGCGAGGGGGGCTAGTGCTTTACCCGCCGGTGGCCCTGGTCTTCTTTGTGGGAGCACCCGCCGGCGACCGGGGGCGCTTGGTCTGGCATATGCTCGCCGGCTGGGCGGCGGCCCTGGTGGGCAACAGCCGTTTCCTTCCCCTGGTGGTTGCCGGGCAGCATACGGCTGCGTGGCAGTGGCTGGGCTTAGGGCTGCTTCTTTCCTTGGCCCTGCAGGGCGTGTACGAATTCGCAGGGCTCGTGCCGTTGGCGCGGCGGGCGCGCCTGGTAGCCGGGGTAGCGGGGGCCCTTCTGGCCGTCGGAGGCGGTGCCTTTTATTACCTGCGGCAGGCGGGTGAGGTAGCGCCGGCGGCGGGATTCTGGTCGCAGCTTGTCCCTCCCCAATTGGCGGCGCGGCTGGCGGACATCAGCCTGGAGACATTCGGCGCGGCTACCCGGCTGCAGTGGTCGCAGGACGCCCTGCAACTGGTCAAGGCCCGGCCCTTCCTCGGCTACGGCGGAGGCGCCTGGGAGGCGGCCTACCAGAGTTACCAAAGTTACTACTATACTTCCACCCAGGTGCACAACCATTATTTTCAGATTTGGAGCGAGATCGGCACCGTAGGGCTGCTCGTTTTTCTCGCCATCTGGTTTTTCTTCTTGCTCACCGCTTGGGCAAACTACCGGAGTGGTTCCCGCGAAGAAAAGCTTTTCCAATGGTCCTTGCTGGGATGTGCCTTGAGCCTCGGTCTGCACGCCATCCTGGACTTCGACCTGGCCTTAAGTGCGGTGGCCCTGGTACTCTGGAGCTGCTTTGGCCTTACGCGCGCTTTAGAACGGGAAAGGCAGCGGGAAAACTATTTCCTGCGGCGGCATGAATTTCGCTATGCCCGCCCGCGCTATCTGGCGGCGGTCATTCTCGCCGCCCTGGTCATGGCCTGGCTTCCCGGAGGACTCTTGCTGGGAGAGGCAATGGCCCGCCGCGCGGTGGCGGCCGTCCGGGCAAACCAGGGTGGCGAAGCCTTGACCTTCTTCCGCCGCGCCACCATCCTCGACCCCTTCAACGCCTCGTACCAGATGGACCGGGCGGGACTGCTGCTCGCCTACGGGAAGACCGAGGAGGCGCTGGCGCTTGCGGCAAAGGCGGCATGCAGGGAACCCTTTAACCGCCGTCTGCTTACCCGTTTGGGAGAGCTTTACTGGCAAGCGGGGAAGCCGGACGCCGCGGTAGAGGCGATGCGGCAGGCGCGGCAGGCCGCCCCCTGGGTGACCGACGCCTGGGAAAACACCGGCCGCGTCGCCGCCCTGGCGGGCATCAGTTATCTGCGAAGCGGCCAGCGGGAGAAAGCCCGCGTTTTCCTCGAGGAAGCAGCGGGGTTGCCGGCGAAGGTGGAGGCGAAGCTGGCCGGGCTTTCTCCGGAAAACCGACGCCTCTGGGAGGCGGGGGGAAGGCCGATGCTGACCGTTACGCCGTCCATGCAGTTGAGTGCGGGCGTGGCACTCTATGGCCTGGGGCGGCCACGGGAAGCGCTGCACCTGCTGGAGCGTGCCATGAAGGACGACAAGGTGAAAGCCGAGGCCCTCTACTGGGCCAGCTTGAGTTACCGACTACTGGGTGAGGCAACAAAGGCGCAAGCTTTGCGGCAGGAAGTGGAGATGCTGGCACCGGACCTGGCTAAGAGTTACACCGAGATGGCCCAGGTGAAGACCCTATAGCGCCGCTGGGCCCGGTGGCGAAAGAAGGTGGGCGGTTT
>JACIYD010000247.1 GCA_014360105.1 Clostridia bacterium | reverse complement strand
AGGGACTATGGAAGCGGCCATCCGCGCGGCCTACGCCTTGGTCCTGGCGGGAAGCTTCGAGCAAAAGATGGCACTGGGATAAACCTCGCAGTGACCCGGCGATGCCGGGGACAAAAAGTTGCCAAAGGTCCACCGGAGGGTGCGGAACGTAGGTTCAAGGTCTATTAAAAACAACCGGCGTGTATGATGAGTACGGGTGCGATCGGAGAGCACCAGGCGCACCCGAGCAGGGAAACAAGGGGAGAGATACGCCGGTGGTCAATATCATCTGGGCTGCCTTGATCCTTACCGGAATTGTGTGGGCCGGGTTCGGCGGCCATGCAGAGCTGGCGACTACTACTATCTTCAATCAAGCTACCAAGGGCCTAAGTGCCGGTTTGGAACTTATAGCCATAACCGCCGTCTGGTTCGGCTTGAGCCGGATTGCCGAAAAAGCCGGCCTCTTGACCGGCTTGGCCCGGCTGATGACCCCTCTCCTCCGCCCCCTTTTCCCCACCATACCCCGGGGGCACTCTTCTCTGGGCTCGATCGCCATGAACCTCACCGCCAACTTGTTGGGGCTGGCTGACGCGGCCACGCCTTTTGGCCTGAAGGCCATGCACCAGCTTCAGGAATTAAACACCCGGCGCGACACGGTCACGCCGGCCATGATTACTTTTCTGGCGATGAACAGCGCCTGTACCACCCTTTTGCCAGCCACCGCCATTGCCCTGCGGGCTACTGCCGGCGCTACCGAACCGAGCTCCATTATCCTGCCGGCGGCCCTGGCCTCCGGCATCGCAACCGTTGCCGTGCTGGTGGCAGACCGCTTCCTGCGCCGCCGGGTATTCTGGTGTAAGTAAGCCATGCTGGCGGCCGTAAGCGCCTGGATGCTGCCCGGGTTAATCGGGCTTACCCTCCTGATTGCCGTGGTCCGGGGAATTAACGTCTATGAGGAGTTTGTAACAGGAGCGGCCGACGGGGCACGCCTGGCCGTCCAGGTTATGCCATACGTTATCGGTATTTACATCGCCACCGGGTTGTTTCGCGAGAGCGGATTCCTGTCAGGGTTAACTCATGTATTTGCTCCCTTTTTGCGGCCGTTCGGGTTGCCCGCCGAAGTTCTCCCCCTTATCTTCATCCGGCCCTTTTCCCTCGCCGCGGCCATAGGCGTGGTCAGTGACCTCCTCAAGACCTACGGGCCGGATTCCTTTATCGGCCTGCTGGCCGCCGTAATGCTCGGCAGTTCGGAAACTACCTTTTACGTTCTTACCCTCTACCTGGGGGCGGTCGGCATCCGCCGCAGCCTGTATGCGGTTCCCCTCTGCCTGCTGGGGGATATCGTCGGTTATCTGGCTTCCCTCTGGCTGACCACCCTTTTTTGGGGAATGGGAGGCTTTCTGTCCGTCCCCACATTTTGGCTACCATCGAGTAGACTGGGGCACCGGCCCTCTGTATAGACTAAAAACCGGGTTTGCCGTCGCGCTAGCCTACCCAGGCCTGAGCCCAGCCAAATGATTTCAGAAGGAGAGAATGTCGGTTTGCTGCGCCTGTTAAGATGGATGATTGCGGCAATCCTGGCCTTGTTCCTGCTTTGGGGTCTCGCAAGTACCACAGGAATTCCTTTCAACGCCACAGGGGAAATACCCGGCCGGCCGGCGCATTGGCTTAACCGCCTCTGGCCCGGGTACTGGCGGCAACCTCAGACCCCCGCTCCCAAACCGGAAAAAGAACCAAAGGGCGCGGGCCTTAACGGTAACCAGGAGGGGGGAAGCGGGCCGGACAGCTCTCCCGTGGGCCCCCTGCCCTGGGCTAACGATCCCCGCTTTCAAGAAGCCCTGCGCAAGAACGGCACCCCGGTATTGATGGCCGCTTACAAGGCGACCCTGCCTGATCCCATCCTCAACGAAAGATATAACATTGCGCTGGCGGCGGATAGGCTGGCCGGCACCGTGGTCCGGCCCGGGGAAATCTTTTCCCAGAATAAGTGCCTGGGGCCATATACGGAAGCCCGCGGCTTTCGCGCCGGCCCCACTTACTCCGGCAACCGGATTATTACTACTACCGGCGGAGGAGTGTGTAAAATTGCCTCGCTGCTTTACAATGTAACCATCCTCAGCAACCTGCCGGTAGTGGAGCGGCACCCCCACTCCCTCACCGTCCCCTACGTACCGCCCGGCCAGGATGCCACCGTCGCTTACGGCGTCTACGACTTTCGCTTCCGGAATAACACCCAGGGGCCAATCCTCATCTGGGCCCAAAGCGTAGGGGATACGCTCTATATGGCCTTTTACGGCCAAAAGCCGCCGCCGAAAGTCACGTGGCACCATCAGACGCTGCGCCACATCAAGACCTGGACAGAGTACCGCTATAACAGCGCCTTACCCGCCGGCAGCGAGCGGGTGGTAATGCCGGGTCAGGATGGCCTGGTGGTTCGTTCCTGGATAACGATCGAGATGCCCGGCGGCCAAGTCACCCGCAAAGACCTGGGAGTAGACTATTACAAGCCCAGCCCGCGCATCGTCGAAAAAGGCCCGCCGGCATAGTCATTTGACAACCCGAACGGTATTAACGGTAGGATCGGCAGGACCCTGAAGGCGAACTCCCAGGTTACAGGCCAACTTAATGTAATCTAAAGCCTCCCGGGTAATTACCTCCCCCGGACAGAGAATGGGGATACCCGGCGGGTAACAGGCGATAACCTCCGTACTTATCCGGCCCACGGCTTTGGCCAGGGGCAAGGTTTCGGCCGGGGCCAGAAAAGCCTCGCGAGGGGTAAGGGCCAGAACGGGATCGGGCGGTAAAAGGGGCGGGGAGGCGAGCCTCGGGGAGAACCCATCCTTAGGCGCCGGCCGCTCGGCGCTACCGACCATATCGCGCAAGCCCCGCAGCAGCCGCTGGACGTCGGCTGCCGTGTTGCCAAAGGTGACAATCGCCAGGAGGTTAAGCGGGTCGGACATCTCCATCTGGATGTGATAATGTTGCCGCAGCCACTCCTCCGCCCAAAGTCCGCTAATACCTGCGTCCTTAACGGTGATGGTGACTTTAAGGCGATCCAGGCCGACAGCTCCCCGCTGTCTTACCCATTCTTCGTCAAAAGAAAAAAGCCCCGCAATCTCATTAACGGAGTGGCGCAGGCCTTCTGCCAGCTCCAGAGCTTGTTGCAGGAGTTGGTGTCCGCAATTAGCCATCTGTAGCCGCGCCGCGTCCAAGGAAGCGAGGAGCAAATACGAGGTGCTCGTGCTTTGCAGGAGCCGCAAAATGGCCTCCAGCCGCACCCGGTTAATTCTTTCCCCCCGGATATGGAGCATGGCCGCCTGGGTAAAGGCGGCCAGATTTTTATGGGTGCCCTGGACGCAGGCATCGGCTCCCTGACCCAAGGCGCAGGG
>JACIYD010000246.1 GCA_014360105.1 Clostridia bacterium | reverse complement strand
CTCCTTCTTTGCGTACAAAACAAAGAGTGGGTAGGACAACAACCCACTCCGTCAAGACGGCTACCAACTTGCTCGCCCTGAGTATAGCACAAGTTCGAGTTCCCTGCAAGAGGCACGCTTACTGGGTTATCCCCAGTTTGCCTCTTGCGGGCTTTGGCTCCCTCGTTGGCGTGAGCCTTGCGGGCGATACTGGTGCTTGAGCTGAGCTTGAGGCGGGCTCCCGGCTCGTGCGCGCCCTCCATGGCGCCGCGGGAGCTAGTGGCCATCCGTAGCCTTCGGCCGGACTTGCGCCCTCGCCCTCGCGAAAAGCTCGCTCGCCGCGATGCTCTTACTAGTCCGGACCGCGCCACAAGTCGCGGTACATTTGCATCCTGGCTTGCAGCCCCGGCCAGAATCCCCTTTTTTCTTCTTTGGTAACGTGACTCACTCCCTCAAGGGCCACCCGCCGTATCACTAAACCATGTCTTTGCGCGTAGGCGTTTAGCGCCAATTCGAGGGCAAAGCCCGGCCCGCTGGCGGAAACGGCCCTTAAAAACAGGGCACGCGAGAGAGCGCGTTGCCCGGAAAGCTGGGGGGCGAGGAATTGCGCCAGGTCGGTCAAGGGGCGGCCGTGGCGGAAGACGCCGACGGTCATGTGCGCCTCTCCCTTAAGGACCGGAACGGCCAGACGATACAGGTGCTCGGGTCTCAGCCCGAGAAGGTCACCATCCAGCAGGACCAGGGTTTCTTCGCTGGCCTCGCGCACACCGGCAGAAAGCGCCCGCGCCTTGCCCGTATTAAACGGTAGGCGCAGCACCCGTGCACCCGTGAGCTGCGCCCGGGCAGCCGTGTCGTCCGTCGAGCCGTCGTCGACGACGATCACCTCGCGTACCAGCGGTCCCGCCGCTCGGGCCGCCTCGACCACCGCCCCGATCGTCCGCTCTTCGTTGTAGGCGGGAACAACCACCGTTACCGACACGAAAACGAATCACCATCATGATTATGGGTGCGACTGCCAGTTTCTATACCCTGCGCCGCCAATTGCTCCCGCAGAAAAGCGGCGGTTGCCTCAACGGCTAGCGAAACTTCCTCCGGTGTGCCGCGGCGCCTTACGTCAACCACGCCCTGGGTCGACACCTTCTTTCCCACTGTCACCCGCCAGGGAAAGCCGATCAAGTCGGCGTCGGCGAACTTCACTCCGGCCCGCTCCGGCCGGTCGTCGAGGACGACCTCAATCCCCGCGGCCCCAAGCTGCCGGTATAGCTGCACGGCCACTTCCCACTGGCGCCCTTCCTGAGGGTTGACGGGAATAACGACCGCGTGGTAAGGGGCGATGGGGGCCGGCCAGATGATGCCGGCCGCATCGTGATGCTGCTCTACCGCGGCCGCCATCGTGCGGCTGATGCCGATGCCGTAGCAGCCCATCACGATCGGGCGTTCCCGGCCCTGCTCGTCCAGGTAGGTGGCGCCCAAAGCCCCGCTATACTTGGTGCCCAACTGGAAGATCTGCCCCACTTCGATCCCCTGCGCCGTGCTCAGGGGTGCACCGCAACGCGGGCACGGGTCGCCTTCCTCGGCCGCCCGGAGGTCGGCCAGCCGAAGGGGAAAATCGCGCCCCGGATTGACGTTGATCAAGTGGTGGTCCTCGCGGTTGGCGCCGGCGACGGCGTTGGTCACCTGGGCAACTTCTGCATCGGCATAGAAAACGACGTCCTCCAGGCCCACAGGACCGACAAAGCCCGGCGGACTGCCCGTGGCGGCCGCCACCGCCGCGTCGTCGGCCATTTCCAGCGAGAGGCAGCCCAGAAAGCGCTGTAACTTTGCTTCATTCAGACGGCGGTCGCCGCGCAGCACAATGCCGAGCAGCCGGCCGTCGGCCCGGTAGAAGAGCGTTTTCAGGATGCGCCATTGCGGCACCCCAAGGTAAGCGGCCACCTCTTCTACCGTCCGTACTTCGGGGGTTGCCACTTCCTCGAGGGGCTTGGGCTCTTCACGAGGTAGTGCTTGCGGTCGGCAGGGTGCCTGGTCGACGTCTGCGGCGTAACCGCAGGCCTCACAGAAGACCACGCTGGCTTCGCCGGTGGCGGCCGTAACCATGAACTCCTGGGAGAGGCCGCCGCCGATGGCACCCGGGTCGGCCTCCACGATGCGGAACGCCAGACCCAGGCGGGTGAAGATGCGAGAGTAAGCTTCATACATCCGGGCGTAACTGGCCCGCATCCCTTCCTCGTCACGGTCGAAGGAGTATAGATCTTTCATAATGAACTCCCGCCCCCGCAAGAGGCCAAAGCGCGGTCGGCGCTCGTCGCGGTACTTGTTCTGGATTTGGTAGAGCAAGAGAGGTAGCTGGCGGTAGGACTTCACCTCGGCGCGCACCAGGGCGGTAATGATCTCTTCGTGCGTGGGTCCGAGACAAAAGGGCCGGCCATGCCGGTCTTGCAGGCGGAACATTTCCGGCCCGTAGACGTCCCAGCGGCCGGTCGCCTGCCAGAGTTCCGCCGGTTGGACGATGGGGAGCAACAATTCCTGCCCTCCAGCCCGGTCCATCTCCTCGCGCACAATGCGCATGATCTTCTCCAGCACCCGCCAGCCGAGGGGCAGGTAGGTGTAAATACCGGCGGCCGCCCGCCGGATCATCGCGGCACGCAGAAGCAACTGGTGGCTGACCACTTCCGCCTCCCCCGGGACCTCGCGCAGGGTGGGCGCAAAAAGACGGGAAAAGTACACAGGGAACACCTCCTTTAGACCGATCCCTGGCGCGTATCCGGTGACTGGCGCCCTTCGGGCGCGGTACGCTGCCGCACCAGGTCCTCCGCTTCGGCGACCAAGGCATCAACCATCTTTTCCGGCGATACCTTTCCCACGACCGCCCCACGCCGAAAGAGAAGACCGTGCCCGCGGCCGCCGGCAATGCCTACATCGGCTTCTCGTGCCTCGCCCGGGCCGTTGACTTCGCAGCCCATCACCGCCACCTTTAACGGTTCCCGGATCCTGCTCAGGCGTTCTTCGACCGCCTGCGCCACGGCGGCGACATCGATCCGGCAGCGGCCGCAGGTTGGACAAGAAATGAGCTCAACGCCGTGTTGCCGCAAGCCCAGGACCCGCAGGATTTCATAGCCGACTTTCACTTCCCAGCGCGGGTCGGCGGTAAGGGAAACGCGAATGGTATCGCCAATCCCTTCCGCGAGCAGCAAACCGATACCGACGGCCGAACGCACGCTGCCGCTGACCAGCGGCCCGGCTTCGGTCACGCCGAGGTGGAACGGGTAGGGCACCTTCTCCGCCAGCAGGCGGTAGGCCGCCACCATCAAGGGGACCGAGGCCGCCTTTAGGGAAACCTTGATTAGGGAAAAACCCTCGTCTTCGAGCAGGGCAATGTGCCGCAGCGCGCTTTCTACCAT
>JACIYD010000245.1 GCA_014360105.1 Clostridia bacterium | reverse complement strand
TTCGCCAAGAATGGGTCCTGCCAGGCCCGGGGGTCTTCCCGGGCCTGGCTTGTACTTTTTGCCCGGGCAATACCAATAAAGGAAGAGGTGCGGATGTGGCGCTTGCTTTGAACCGGAGGAGGCCGCTCTGGCCTGCTCTTTTGTCGGCGGTTCTGGTTTTGCTTTTGGCCTTCGCGCCTGCCCTGGCGCGGGCGGAGGAGCCTTCCGTCGAGGGGCTGACCCTGGACGAGGCGATCGGCCGGGCTCTCGCCCACAGCCTCTCGCTCAGGCTCGCGAACCTTGAGGTGGAAAAGAAGGAGGCGCTGCGCGAGCAGGCGGCGGAGGCGGTCACCTTTACGCCCGTCCAGAGGGCCAGCTACGACCCGTCGTTCGAGGTCAAGTGGTATGGGCTGCTTTCCGCCGACCTCCAGTGGCAGATGAGCAAGAAGAGCTACGCCTCCGCCGAGGACGCCCTGGTGCTTCAGACCTGCCAGAAATACTGGGGCGTGCAGGCGGCCCAGGAGCAGGTACAGGTGGCCAGGCTGGCCCTGGAGTGCGCCGAGGTCGCGGCGCGCAACGCCAGGGCCATGGCCCGGGTGGGAGCCATCGCCAAGACTGATCTGGAGGGCGCGGAAGCGCGGCTGGAGCAGACTCGCCGGACCCTGGCGGCGGCTGAGGCCACGCTGGCCGGAGCCTATCAGGAGTTCAACCGGCTTGTTGGTCTGGCACCCGAGGACCGGCCCCTGCTCGTTGACACCCCGAAGTACCGCCCGGTAGAGGTGGCCTCCATCGAGCACGAAATAGCCAGGGTCCTGGAGGCCAGCCCCGCGGTGTGGCAGGCAGAGCAGGGCCGCACCCTGGCAGAGTGGAACCTGTGGATGGCCTACGCCGGCGGGAGCTACCAGCCCTACGAGGCCAGGCGCACAGAGGTGGAGAAGGCGCAAGTTTCGGCGGCCGAGGCCAGGCAGGCCACGGAGCAGGTGGTGCGCTCTCTCTACAGCTCGCTGCGCGCACTCGAGGAGCGGTACGCCGCGCAGGAGCAGCAGGTGGCGGAGAAGCAGGAGAAGCTGCGGGTGACCCAGGCCAAGTTTGCCGTGGGCATGGTCACCCGAGCGGACGTGAAGGCGGCGGAGCTGGAGCTGGCTCAGGCCAGGGCCGCCCTTGATGATCTGGTGCGTCAGCACGCCTACCTCAAGCTGGCCTTCCAGAAGCCGTGGGCAGCCGCGGGCGGTGGCAGCAGCTTGAGCGGAACGGGCTCGGGCAGCGGGAGCAACCAGTGAACCCTCCTTGCGGCCGCGCGGGCGGGGGATGCGCCGCCGGCTCCGGCGGCCGCCGTGGTTGGCCGGCCTCAGGACCTCGAGCGGCTTGGCCTGCCCGTCCTGGGCGTCATTCCTGACCAGGGCGGGGGCGGCGACGGGCCGCCGCGGGAGTAGAGGTTGCCCGTGGACGGTTTGGGGGAAGGAGGTTGGGCCTCCGAGTTGCCTGTCAGGAGAAGGCTGAGGAGGACCGGTGCCTGCGACAGGGCCGGTCGGCCAGTCTGGGCTGTCTTGAGCTCCCTTGAGTTGGAGGTGGCGCGGCTTATCCGCTTTGGCTTTGGCCGGCGCGCGGTGGCCGCCGCCCTTGGGGTCTCGCCCGGCACGGTCAAGGCGGTGCAGAGGGAGGTCAGGCGCAAGCTCGGGCCTGGCTGGGAAAACAACGCCGAATACGTGTGGCCTGATGAAGACGAGGCCTGGGGCGCGTTGAGTGAGCAGCGCGCGCGGGCGTCCGGGGGCGACGTGACCCGGCCGGAACCCGCAGGCAGTGCCGCTGCGTGGGCTCTTAATGGAGGCAAGATTGGAGCTTACCGGGCTGCAGCGCTTCTGGTTGAAGCCGGCGCTGGACGGTCTGGCGGCCGCAGGGGCGGTGAGGCTCCGGGCCTGCCGCCGCGACGGCGCCTTTGCCCCGCCGTGGCTCCCGATTGTCTACCATCGGGGCCGCGTATCCTCCGCAGTATATGCGGTTAGGGAAGGCGAAGCCGTGGCGGCCGCGCTGACCGGGTATCTGGCGGAGGGCCTGCCGCAGCGCGCGGCTGAGGTGGCGGAGAGGCTGGCGGCGGCGCGCCGGCTGCGCGGCGTTGGCCCCAGGCCGGAGCTTCCCGGGCCCGGAGAAATAGCCGCCCTTCTGCGCGAGGCCTTCGGCGAGGCCGGGGAAAGGGCTGCTGGCCGGGCCCTGGATATCAGCAGCGTGAAGTGGGACGGGACCGCTAAGATGGTTACCATGACCATCGAATAGGCCGCTGAGCGGCAGCGCAGGCCCAGGTACCTGCCAGGCAGGACCGGGCCTCTTTCTTATGGTGGCCACCAAGCCGAGGGCCTATCCCATCGGGCCAAGGCGGAATCCGCCGGGGCAGCGTGGCCGACCGGCGGGCGGAAAGAGCCCGCAGGCAATAATGGCCGCTGGGTGGCCGATGCTTGGCTCTGGGGCGGATATGCGGGCGGGAGAAGAAGACCCATGTGGTTAACCCCAAGCGGTTTCCGAGAGGTCAAAATGGCCTTTCGGAGAAAGAAGGTAGCCATGCCTTCGCCAAGAGGGTAGCTTTCGAGTTAGGCATCGGCGGGAAGACCGTCCGCCGCGCCGCAGAGTTCGCCCGCGCCAAGGCCGCTTTCGAACCGGGGAGGTGGCCTTGGCCTCCTTTATGAGGCAGGGGCCCTGGGCGGCCGCCTGGGCTCCTTGGGCCCTGCCGCACGGGCCAAATCGCCCGTCAGGCCTCCGCGCTTGCCCATGCGCGCGGCAGATGTTATACTGGCGCTAGAAAACGTCCCTGGCAAACCCGTAGAAGGGTGACAGCGGCTGTGCTGTCGCGTCGAATACGCTAGAAAGCGGCTGAAGCCATTTTCGGGTCAGCCTTCTCGCGAATAAAGCGACGAGAACCCGCCTCGGAAATGGGGGCAAAGGCGCTGCGCCAAGGCCGAACTGGCACCCGGAGCGCTCCTCGTTGTATTACAAAACCTTGGGGGTGGTTGCGGTGTCTGGCAAGCTCGACCGTCTGCTGCAGGATGTAGAAGAGCTTACTCCGGAAGAACTGCGGGTCCTTTCAAAGGTTGTGCTGCGCCGTCTCGCCATACCGCTACGTGATCCCAAGAATTACTTTGATGATTGGGAGGACTCAGAGGTAGACAAAGCGTATACTGACGCCTGGTGACGTGGTGCTGGCCCTTTTCTTGCCTGGCAAGAGCTGGTTTGGCTACCAGCGGCTATATCGGGTACAGAGAAAAAAAGACGCTGCCTACGGCGAGACGAACCGGGGGCCGCTGACAGCGATTTTTGGGCTTTTAAGACCTTGCTGACGTGGATTCTCCAGGCGTTTACAGGCAAATTATGGCGCTCGAAAAAGACCTAGCCGTGGCGGCTGAGATAAAACGGCGGCT
>JACIYD010000244.1 GCA_014360105.1 Clostridia bacterium | reverse complement strand
TTCCACCTATGTTTTTGAGGCTGGCGCGGTTGAGGATGCTTACACCCTGATTAAAAAGAGCATAGCCAAGCTGCTTTGTGCGCTGGGTTCGGCAAAGAAGGATCTTCGTTTGTCTTTTTTCCGAGCCCCTGCGGCTTGACTACAGCAGGCAAGGCAAGCCAAAGATTGACTGGGAAGAACCTAAGGCAAGGGAAAACCTTTTAAACGATCTTCTCCATGACACTCAAGTTGTCCTGGAGGCGGCTGGCAAATTAGACCTCACCCCCACTATTTAGCCCCCCAACAGAATTGGAGTCGATGTGTGTAGATGTTAGAATCATCAAGTTGGGGGTAGGCATCATGGAGCAGTACAGTGAGGAGTTCAAGGAGCAGGTACTGGCCGAAGTAGACCAGGTAGGCAGTGCAGCCCTGGTGGCCCGGCGTTATCAGATCTCGGAGAACACCGTCTACACCTGGATGGCCAAGCGCCGTCAAAACGGGTCGGTAGCCAGCCTGCCCAAAGCCAAGGTGAAACGGCTTAAGGAGTTGGAGGAGAGGCTTAAGCGCGTCAGTACCGAGAACGAGCGGCTAAAGCGCTTGCTTGCGGAAAAGGAGCTGGAGCTGGCCATCCTACGGGAGCTCAAAGAGCGGGTAAACCCTCGGTAGCCGACAAAGTCGAAATGGTGGACAGGTGGACGGAACAGGGATACAGCACCAACCTGGTGCTTGACTTTGTCGGCTTGGCACCGTCCACCTACTATGCAGTCAAAGCGAGAAGGGCCAAAGAAGTGCCGGGCGGCCAAAAGAGAGATCGCCGGGGCGGAAGGCCAATGTCTAGCTCCTGCCGGACCCGGGAGGGGAAGGTGGTGGCTGACGAACAGGTGAAGGAGTGGCTCTGCGAGCTCATCTCAGGCGATGGGTTCCCCTACGGATACCGTAAGCTTACGGCCGCTCCTAAGCAGGAATACGGGCTTATTGTGAACCACAAAAAGGTCTACCGGCTGTGTAAGGAGCTGGGCATACTCCTGCCCCAACGAAAGAAGAAGCTGACCACACCGCGGCGGCTGGCTCAAAGGGAAAACGTCAGCGGCCCCAACCAGCTCTGGCAGATGGACGTGAAGTACGGCTATATTGCGGGTACGGAGCAGTTCTTCTTCCAGCTTTCGTTGATTGACGTCTTTGACCGGACGGTGCTTGACTACCATCTGGGACTGTCCTGCACCGCGGTAGATGCCTCGAGGGTGCTAAAGAGAAGCCTCAAGGCCCGGGGGTTGGCCAAAGGCATGACCATGCCCAAACTCAGGACCGACAACGGCCCGCAGTTTATAGCCAAGACGCCCATGCCGCAGTGCGGCGCCACCAGAAGGATGAAAACGGATTGGGGTGGAATCTCCTTCGCGCGGCTGGTAGTGGGGTCGGCGAAACCTGGCGCTTTCGAGCCCGAAGCCAAGACTGACCCCGGCGACCTGGTGCACCACAGATTGTTGCTCCCTTGGGGAAGCACGCAGGGCAGATTGGCCTTTTTTGAGGCTGCCGCACCGGCCGCGCCTGATCGAGCCGGTCGCAAGGAGGTAATCCCGGTGGAAGTGGTTTGCGAACGGTGCTGCGGGCTGGACGTTCACAAGAAGCGCGTGACCGCCTGCGTCATCACCCCGGAGGGCAGATACGTACCTTTGGCACCATGACCGACGACCTGTTGGCGCTTGTCGACTGGATCAAAGAGAAGGGCTGCACCTGCGTGGCCATGGAGAGCACGGGCGTTTACTGGAAGCCGATTTACAACCTTTTGGAGCTGGCGGGAATTGAAACCCTGGTGGTCAACGCCCAACACATCAAGGCGGTGCCCGGGCGCAAGACCGATGTCAAGGACGCGGAATGGATAGCCGAACTTCTACGGCATGGCTTGCTCCGAGGCAGCTATATACCCAGCCGGGAGCAGAGGGAGCTTAGGGAGCTGGTGCGCTACCGCCGAAGCCTCATTGAGGAGCGGGCGCGGGAAGTAAACCGGCTCCAGAAGGTCCTCGAGGGCGCGAACATAAAACTTTCGGCGGTAGCCAGCGACATTTTGGGGGCTTCCGGCCGCGCGATGCTTGAGGCTTTAGCCCGCGGCGAGGAGAACGCGGAGGTACTGGCAGGGCTGGCTAAGGGCAGGCTAAAGGAAAAAGAAGAGGAGCTAAAACAGGCCCTGCGGGGGCTTGTCGGTCCGCACCAGAGGATGCTTATAGCCGTACAGCTCGAACATATCAACTTCCTTGAGCGGCAGATTGCCCTTTTGAGCGAGGAGATCGCCAGAAGGATGCGCCCTTTTGAGGAAGAATTGGCACTTCTGGACACCATTCCAGGGGTGGGCCGGCGCAATGCCGAAGAAATATTAGCGGAGACAGGCACCGACATGGGCCGTTTCCCCAGTGCCGCCCACTTATCCTCCTGGGGCGGGGTGGCTCCGGGCAACAACGAGAGCGCCGGCAAGCGAAAAAGCGGCCGCACCAGAAAAGGCAACAAGGCCTTGCGCGCCACCTTAACCGAGGCCGCCCGTTCCGCCGCCCGGACCAAAAACACTTACCTCTCCGCCAGCTACCATAGGATCGCCGCCAGAAGAGGGGCAAACCGTGCCGCCATAGCCATTGGCCACGCCATCTTGGTGATAGCCTATCACATCCTAAAAAGGCGCCAACCGTATGTGGAGCTCGGGCCAAACTACCTGGATGAGCGCAAAAAGCAGGCCATGGTGCGCCGCACTGTTAAGAAGCTGCAAGACCTTGGCTACGAAGTCCGTATCGAGCCGAGAGCAGCCTAAAGCGCAACAAGTCCCATAACCAGCTAGAACGCCTTGCCAAAAGAGAGCCCGGCAAAGGCGCCACAGGGACCCTTTCACCGCTTACAGAGCCCGTTTTCAGGGCAGACCTATGACCCGGGCAAGGTCTGGGCGAATGCCGTCAGAAGCAGCTTAACCATGCTGCCTAAATAAAGCCAAACCGGTTTTGGGTGGGGGAAGCTGTACACCCCCATTCGGGCCTAGACCCTGCATACAAGTAACGGCAGCCCCACCCGCCCTTGAAAGGCCGAACGAAGGAATGCTGGGGGCCTAGACCCCGGGAGACATGATAGGGTAGCCGAGGGCCAAAAGGGTGAGGGTACCACCCAAAACTGGAGCGAGTATTAATCCACAAGCCAAAGGGGGGAAACAACGCGGTCCAAGATTAACACCGGGGGTTTCCCAGGGCGGCTGTGGATATGACGCGGTTATGGACTCTGTGGCCAACCCATGGTGGCGGTGGCTTAACTTCAGGGCTTTATCTTGGGTTGCCCACAGGGGTCCACAACCGCTTGGACAGCGCCATGCTAAAGAGAGTAGCTGATGCCGGTACTGACGGAGCCAAACCATTTCCCAACCGGTAAGCCTTATTCAGTGGGGGCGCTGCCCACATATC
>JACIYD010000243.1 GCA_014360105.1 Clostridia bacterium | reverse complement strand
TGGGCGAGTGTCTTATTGACGAAAGCGCCTTTCTTGCCTAGACCCTGAGGCCGTCCGGGCGGCACCCCCACCGACCAAAGTCTGTAAGCGGAGGGTATGGGATGTCTTGGAGGGCGAATCATTTATGATTTAGGAGGAAAACGGCGGAGGCTCTCTTAGGTTGGCAAAGATCCGCCAAGCGGGAAGAAAAAGTACCGGGCCGAGGAGGAAAAAGAATGGCGGTCATGTATTACGACCAAGATGCAGACCTTAATCTTTTGCGGGGCAAAACCATTGCCGTCCTGGGGTATGGCAGTCAAGGGCATGCCCAGGCGCAGAACTTACGGGACAGCGGCTTGACGGTCATTGTAGGTGAACTGCCGGAAAGCGAGCCTTGGCGGCAGGCCCAAAAGGATGGCTTAACGGTGATGACGGCAGCAGAAGCCTGTGCGCGCGCCGAGGTCATTCAGGTGCTGGTGCCCGATGACGTTCAGCCCCGCCTGTACCAGGAAGCCATTTTGCCCCATCTCGGTGCGGGCAAGGCCCTGGTCTTCTCCCACGGGTTTAACATTCACTTCCGCCAAATTGTGCCGCCGCCTAACATAGACGTGTTCATGGTGGCCCCCAAGGGGCCGGGGCACTTGGTACGGCGCATGTTCGTGGAGGGGCGAGGCGTTCCTTCCTTGGTGGCCGTGCACCAGGACTATACAGGACAGGCCAAAGGACTGGCGCTGGCCTACGCAAAAGGGATCGGCGCTACCCGGGCCGGCGTCATCGAGACCACCTTCAAAGAGGAGACGGAAACCGATCTCTTCGGCGAGCAGGCGGTACTTTGCGGCGGGGTGACCGCCTTGATCAAGGCAGGGTTCGATACCCTGGTTGAGGCGGGATATCAGCCGGAAATCGCCTACTTCGAATGTTTACACGAGCTGAAACTGATCGTTGACCTGATCTACGAGGGCGGCTTCAGTTGGATGCGCTATTCGGTAAGCGATACGGCCCAGTACGGGGATCTAACGCGAGGCCCCAGAGTGATAGATGCCCACGTGCGGGCGGAGATGCGCCGCATTTTGGAGGAAGTGCAATCCGGTACCTTCGCACGCGAGTGGATCCTGGAGAATCAGGCGCACCGGCCGGTCTTCAACGCCCTTAATGAGCGGGAAAAGGAACACCTGATCGAGCAAGTGGGACAGAAACTGCGTGCGATGATGCCCTGGCTGAAACGTTAGGTTGCCCCTGGAGGCCAGCTCAACACTGGGTCGTTTCCGTGTGGCCGGTGGTAAGCGCAGGAAAGAAGGACCGGGGAGGTTAAGGCGGTGCCTGCGACCAGCAGGAGGGTAGCGGGAGCGGCGGTACGGATGGCCATTACCGAGAGCAGGGAAGAGGAAGGGCGGGTCAAGAGGGAGCTGGCCTCACAGAACATAAGAGCGGCCGCCGTGGACTACGGGGGCGAATTTGCTACTTCCGTGAACAAGATTGTGGAGCGGGCGGTGGTCGCGGCCAAGCGGGAAGGCGTCATTCGGGAGACGCACGTCGACGAGGGGGCGGTGGCCGGGGCGACGCGTGAAGCCCTTTCACAGTTGATGATGAAGGCAATGGGCCTGAACATCGGCGGCAAAATCGGTATTGCCCGCCAGGGGGAGCATATCGCCGTAGCCGTCTTCTTCGGCATCGGCCTGCTCCACCTGGACGAGGTGGCCATCGGCCTGGGCCATCGGGCTCTGCCACAGGACTGAACCCCAAAAGGAAGACCAGTGCAAGTCGAGGCCGGGACCCGAGACCTGATGTATCCCCAGTTTACTCCCTGCGGTCTTTGGCTCCCTCGTTGGCGTGAGCCTCGCGGGCGATACTGGTGCTCGAGCTTCGTGCTCCGGCGGGCTCACGGCCGAGGCGCCGTCCGCAAATCCTGGACAAAGGAGGTGTGCGCCTGGTTCAGGGGGTCGCTTGACCGGAGTTAAAACGGTCAAGTTTTACGAACCAGGCAAAGAGGCTGGCCAAGGTAGTACGGGCAGTTAGAGGAGCGGTCAGCATCGAGGAAAACTCGGCCGGGGCCATCCTCCAAGGCACCGGCCGTCTCTTGAGCGAACTGGCAAGGATTAATCATTTGCGGCCTGAGGACATCATCAGTGTCATTTTCACGGCAACGCCTGATTTAAACGCTGCCTTTCCTGCCGCAGCCGCCCGCCAACTGGGGTGGACCGGGGTGCCGCTCCTGGACGCCGTAGAGATGGCGGTGCCCGGCAGCTTGCCCCGGGTGGTCCGGGTACTCCTCCACTGCCTGGTGGAGGAAGGGGCCGGACCCTTGCAGCCGGTTTACCTGGGAGAGGCGGCCTCCTTAAGGCCGGACCTTGAATTTTTCGGTTGACAGAAAGGCGCTCTTAAAGTAAGATAGTACCAAACTGAATAACGGAGCCGAGAGGAGACGAGACGAGAAAAGACGAGAGCGAGACGAGGCCGGGCAACCAAAGCCAGGGCTTTTGTTAGCTCTGGCTTTATTTTATCTCGGCGAGGGGAGGGCAAGGTGAAACCGAGTCTGGAGACCTATCGGGAACAGGCTGCCTGCTGTGACCTGGTACCGGTTTGGGAGGAATGGCTTGCCGATAGGATTACACCCGTGGAAGCCTACTGGCAACTCGGCGGCGGGCCGGGCAGCTTTCTCTTGGAGAGCGCCGAAGGAGGGCGAATGGGGCGCTACTCCGTCATCGGGCTGGACCCCTGGCTTACCTTCTTGGCTCGCGGCAAAGAAATAACTCTAATTGAAGCGGAACGGAGGGAGGTAATTCACGGGGATAGTCTTGCCGTTTTAAAGGAGGTGTTCTCTCGTTGTCGGCTGAGCGCCGACGAGAATATGCCTCGCTTCTGGGGCGGGGGCGTTGGCTATTTTGCCTACGACTGGGTGCGCGGCTTGGAGCGCCTGCCTTCGCTGGCGGCGGATGACCTAGGGCTGCCCGATTGCTGGCTGCTTTTTCCCAGGCAATTACTTGTTTTCGATCACTGGCGGCGGTCCCTCCGGGCCGTCATCCTAACGCGGCCGGGCTCAAATTTTGTGGCCTCCTACCAGGCCGCTGAGGCGGAAATGAGGCTTCTGCGTCGGCGGCTGGAGACCGACCTCCCCCTGCCGCCGGCGACGGGTGCCACTGCCGGCAAGCCGTGCAGCAATATGACGCGGCAGCAGTTCATCGACGCCGTAATCAAGGCAAAGGACTACATTCTGGCAGGAGACATCTTTCAGGTAGTTCTTTCCCAGCGGTGGGAGGTTCCCTTCAGCGGCGAGCCGCTGGCGGTTTATCGTGCTTTGCGCTACATCAACCCTTCGCCTTACCTTTTCTATGTCAACTTTGGCTCCTTGCAGTTGGTCGGGTCTTCTCCCGAGATGCTGGTGCGGGTCGAAGGGCAAAAGGTGGAAACCAATCCCATCGCCGGTACCAGGCCGCGTGGCGCCACCGCAG
>JACIYD010000242.1 GCA_014360105.1 Clostridia bacterium | reverse complement strand
CTGCGAGAACTCGGGGCCAGGCAGAAGATCGCGGCCGCGCAGGTGGAGTTAAAGCAAAGACAGGCGGAGTTGAACCTCGAGAAGGCGCGCGCGGACCTGGCCCGGGCGCGCGCGGACCTAGCCCAGGCGACGGTGCGGGCGCCGCTGGCCGGGGTCGTGGGCAGCGTGGAGGTCGAGCCTGGCCAAAATGTGGCGGTCAATGCGCCCCTCTTCACGGTGATGGACACCACCAACATGGTCGTTTCCCTCCAGGTGGACGAGGTGGACGTGGCCAGGGTGAAGGAGGGGCAGGAGGTGGAGCTCTCCGTGGAGGCCTTCCCCGACCAGACCTTCCGCGGCCGGGTGCTGCGGGTAGCTCCCCAGGCCGTTCAGCAGAACAACATCTCCATCTTTAACGTGGAGGTGGAGGTCGCCAACCGCGACGGCCGCCTGCGGCCGGGCATGACGGCCGACGGCGACATCCTGGTAATGCGGGAGGAGAACGCGCTGCTCGTCCCGCTGGCGGCGGTGCAGCGCCGTCAGGGGAAGCCGGTCGTTCTGGTCATGGAGAACGGTCGCCCCAGGCCGGTGCCGGTGGAGCTCGGCCCGGACGACGGCGTGAACGCCGTAATAAAGGCGGGCCTGGAAGAGGGGGCGACGGTGGCGCTTTCTCCGGCCCAAGGCCAGGTCCAGAGCCAGGGCGGCCAGAGGGCGGGCGGCTGGCCGATGGCGCCGCCGGGAGCCGTGTTCGGTCCCGGGAGGAGTAGATAGGCGTGGCAAAGATGGAAGTGCGGGGGCTGACCAAGGTCTACCGCATGGGCACAAACCAAGTGCGGGCCGTGGACGGAGTCTCCTTTGAGGTTGAGGCCGGAGAGTTTGTGGCCCTGATGGGCCCTTCGGGTTGCGGCAAGTCCACCCTGATGCACCTTTTAGGCTGCCTCGATCTCCCGGACGCCGGGAGCTACCGCCTTGACGGCGTGGAGGTTTTCGCGCTTGGCGAGAAAGATCTGGCGCGCCTGCGGGGGAAGTACCTGGGATTCGTTTTTCAAGCCTTTAACCTCATTCCGCGGCTCTCGGCCCTGGAAAACGTGGAGCTGCCGCTGGTCTACGCCGGCGTGCCCGCGGGCGAGCGGCAGAGAAGGGCAAAGGCGGTGCTGGAGCGGGTGGGCATGGGCCACCGGGCGGCCCACAGCCCGGCGGAACTCTCGGGCGGGCAGCAGCAACTGGTGGCCATCGCCCGCGCCCTGGTGAACGAGCCTGCGGTGATTCTGGCCGACGAGCCCACGGGTAACCTTGACACCGCCACCAGCCGGCAGGTGATGGAGATCCTCGTTTCCTTAAACGCCGAGGGCAAGACCGTTTTACTCGTGACCCATGAGGCCGACATCGCCGCCTACGCCCGGCGGGTCTTACGCCTGCGGGACGGAAAAATCGTGAAGGATGAGAAAAAATGAGCATCTGGGAGGCATTGCGGACCGCCGCCAGGAGCCTGGCGGCCAACAAGACGCGGAGCATACTCACCGCCTTGGGCGTGGTCATCGGCGTGGCGGCCGTTATTGCCCTGGTCGGTCTCGGTGAGGGGCTTTCGGCCGGCATCACCAGGCAGTTCACCGAGATGGGGGCCAATCTCGTCACGGTCATGCCCCGCTTCGCCCGCGGCCCCGGGCTGGTCCGGGCCGGCGAGACCCTTTTAAGCAACGAAGACTGGGAACTCCTCTCCCAAAGACTCGACCCCGGCCTGGTCTCGGGCATTGCTCCGGAGGCCACGCGCACGCTGCAGGTCAAGTACCAGAACGTCAATACCTCGGTGCGGGTGGTGGGCACCACGCCCTCCTATGCCGAGGTGCGCAACAGCTTCCCCGCGCAGGGAACCTTCCTCGACGAGACGCACCTGGAGGGCCGCCGCCAGGTGGCGGTCCTGGGCGCGCAGGTGGCGGCCGAGCTCTTCGGTGATGCCCCCTGCCTGGGTCAACGGATCAAGGTGGGCGGCACCAGCTACACCGTGGTCGGCGTTATGCAGTCCAAGGGCCAGGAGGGCTTCGGCTCCATCGACAACCAGGTGTTCGTGCCCCTCACCACCTTCCAGGCCCGCCTGGGCCGCAGCGGGCTAAACAGCATCTACATCGCCGCGCGCCGCAAGGAAGACATGGACGAACTACAGGCCCAGGTCACCGTTCTGTTGCGCGAGGCCCACCGCATCAACAATCCGGAGGAAGACGACTTCCAGGTGATGAACCAGGGGACCATCCTCTCCTCGCTCAACCAAACAATGACCATGGTCACCCTCTTCCTTGCCGGAATTGCCGCCATCTCCCTCCTCGTGGGGGGCATCGGCATTATGAACGTCATGCTTATCGGCGTCACGGAGCGGATCAGGGAGATCGGCATCCGGCTGGCGGTGGGCGCCCGGCGGCGCGACATCATGCTGCAGTTCCTGCTAGAGGCTCTCGTGCTATCCCTGGCCGGCGGCGCGGCAGGCGTTGCTCTGGGCTGCGTAGGGTCTATCGCCCTGGGCCGGCTCGTGGGAACGGCGCCCGTGGTACGTGTCGGCACTATTCTCCTGGGGTTCGGCTTTGCCACGGCCGTGGGCGTCTTCTTCGGCTTCTACCCTGCCCGGCGCGCCGCGGCCATGCGGCCGGCCGAAGCCCTGCGGTACGAGTAAGGGAGAACGGGATCGGCGCCGCGGCTATGATTCCACTTTAAATTGAGAGGCGAACCATGGAGGAGAGAAGCCTTGCCGTATTGCCGTAGAAGTACAAAGAAGATAGTTTGTACTATGCTTTTGGCCCTTTACCTTACTTTCTTTTTTGTGTTTCCCGTCTATGCCGGGCAAATAAGTGCGGTTCAGTTTGTTATAGGTAAGAGCTTTTACGTTATAGACGGCAAGAATCACCCCATGGACGCGGCCCCTTACATAAAGGAAGGGCGGGCCTTTCTCCCGGTAAGGTACGTGGCTATAGCCGCAGGAGTCGAGGAGAAGAACATCCTTTGGGATGAGAGGACAAACTCCGTAGTTTTGATAAAGGGCGATCTCGTGGTTACATTAGCCGCAGGAAGTAGGCAAATAACCGTAAACGGTGTTCCTTCCTCGATGGACGTAGCGCCTGAAATAGTCCCGCCGGGGCGGATGATGCTTCCAGTTCGTCCGGTAGTGGAAGCCTTGGGGTTACAAGTGGTCTGGGATGGGATCGCCAGGACGGTCACCGTTTTGCTTGAGCTGCAGCCGAAGCAGCCGCAGCCGCCGTATAAGGAGTTCATTGACAAGGAATGCCGCTGGCAGGATCTTGCGGGCAACCAGTGGACCTGGGGTCTATCCATCCCTAAGGAAATGTATGAATTTTACCGCGCCCAGCCCAGGATCCACGAGCTCCTCATAAAGGAGTACACAGACAAGATAAATGAGTTGCGCCGAAGGGCAGAATTGCTCAAGCAGTACATGGAATATTGGTAT
>JACIYD010000241.1 GCA_014360105.1 Clostridia bacterium | reverse complement strand
TTCCTTCGGTGGAAGGCCGGCGTTTGCCCGGCCATCCGGAGTTCGGTTACGTAAACATTACTACCTTTAGCGAACAAACGCCCAAAGCGCTTGAGCGAACGTTGGCGGAAATTGGCGCCTCGGATTTGCGCGGTATCATCCTGGACCTGCGCAACAACCCCGGCGGCGAACTGGGGGCGGCGGTGGCCGTTGCCGGGCGTTTTGTGCCGCCCGGGCCGGTGGTTTATACGGTCAGCCGGCGCCAGACGGTGCCGTACCTGGCGCAGGGCCCAAAGCTGGACGTACCGCTGGTAGTACTGATCAACGGGGGTACGGCGAGCGCCGCCGAAATCGTCGCCGGCGCGATCAAGGATACGGGCTCCGGTATCCTGGTCGGAGAGCGGACCTTTGGCAAGGGGCGGGTGCAGAAGGTCTTCCTGCTGGACAGCGGGGCGGCCCTGAAGTTGACCACCGAAAAGTACCTGACGCCGGCAAAGCGCGACATTAACGGCCAGGGTATCGAACCGGACGTCCTGGTCGCCTTGAGTCCGGAAGTCACGGCACGCGTCTTACTAAAGGCGCCCGATCTGGTGCACGACCGGCAACTGCAAAAGGCGGTCGAACTGCTGCAGCGTTCCGGCAAGTCATAGGGGAAGGGGCAGGGGGATTTGCCCTGGTTGACCCTCGGCGTAATGGCCTTGTCCAGCATGGTCCAGGCTCTCTTGAGCCCGTTTTTCTGGCTGGTCGTCCTCCTGGTTGCGGTCCAGCACCACCGCCTGGCGCGCACGAGAAGAAGGTTTTTGGGTATTCCTGCGGAGCCCCTCTGGCTTTCCGTCTTCCAGGCTACTCTCATGGGCATCATGGGCGGGTGCCTTGGCAGCGGCCTGCTGTTAGTTCTAGGCGTTTCCCTGACCAATGCCGGACTGCCCTATGTCTGGCCCCTGGCCATTGCCCTGATGCTCTTGAGCCCTCACTTGCTCTGCTTTGCCTATGCCGGTGGCCTGCTGGCGCTCAGCTCTCTTGCCTTCGGCCTACCGCAGCTCGAAGTCCCGCAGTTAATGGGCCTGGTGGGAGCGCTTCACCTGGTGGAAAGCTTTCTCATTCTCCTCAGCGGCCACCGTGGGGCGATGCCCGTCTACCTCCGCCTGGGAGGGGGAGAGGTGGTCGGCGGCTTTAACCTGCAGCGTCTCTGGCCCATACCGCTGGTGGCCACTGCGCTTGTTGCCGCACCGTACCTTCCACCGGGAGGCATCGAGATGCCGGCCTGGTGGCCCCTGATCAAGCCGGCGGACAGTGGCGATGCGGCCCAGCACTTTTACTATCTGATGCTGCCGGTTGCGGCCGCACTCGGCTACGGCGACCTCGCCCTCACCTCCTCCCCGACCCGCAGGAGCCGGCGTTCGGCCCTGACGCTCCTTGCCTATAGTGTGACGCTGATTCTTCTCGCGGTCGGGGCCTCTTACCGTGCCACCCTTGCCCTCCCGGCGGCGCTTTTTGCTCCTCTGGGCCATGAACTGACCATCATCCTCGGCCGGCGGGCCGAACTGCGGGGTCCGTGGCGCTACGTACCGCCGCCGGGCGGAGTGATGGTTTTGGATGCGGTTTGGGGGACGCCGGCGTACCGGGCCGGCTTGCGGAGCGGGAGTATCTTGCGTACGGTAAACGGCCGGCGCGTCGCCCGGCGCGAGGAATTCGCGGCGGCCCTTGAGGCGGCCGGGCCTTATGTGGAGCTGGAGTACACCACACCCGGGGGAGAGTGGCGCCGGGTGGGGCTGCGCTGCGAAGCGGGGCGACCGCTCGGCCTCATTCTCGTGCCGGAAGCGGGAGACGCGCCCTCCGCCGTACCTGTCACCGTACCGCCGCTGGTCGCCTGGTGGCACCGCCTGTTCAGGAAGTAAACAAGATGTTTGGAAAATCGCCATGGCCCGCCTGCCTTCCGCGAGGCGGGCCGAAGGGCGGGTACGAATCGGGCTCGGCCAACCGGATGAGGAGGGCACCTATCTGCTGGCACGTATTTTGCTTAGGGAAAAGGTGAGGCACTTTCTCACAGAGGGAGGGACGATAGTTGAACATTGTCGTGCTCTTAAAGCAAACCTTTGACACCGAAGCCAAGATCGAACTCACGGGCGACGGAAGAATCAGCAGCGCCGGCGTAAACCTCATCATCAACCCGTACGACGAGTACGCCGTCGAGGAGGCCCTCAGATTAAAAGAAAAGTTCGGTGGCGAAGTAGTGATCATCAGCCTGGGCGGTAGCCAGGCCCAGGACGCCATCCGCCAGGCTCTCGCCATGGGGGCCGACCGTGGTATCCTGGTCCAGGACCCGGCCCTGGAGGGTGCCGACCATGCCGGCGTGGCGCAGGCACTGGCCAAAGCGGTGGCAAGCGTGCCTTATGACCTGATCCTGAGCGGTTGGGTAGCCATCGACGACAATGCCGCCCAAGTCCCGGGGCGTCTCGCCGAGATCTTGAACCTCCCGCAGGTAAACACGGTGGTTAAGCTGGAAGTTGACGGTAACAAGGCAACGGCGCACCGGGAAGGTGAGGGGGCAACCGAAATCATCGAAGTGGCGCTGCCCGCCGTTATTACCGCGCAAAAAGGGCTCAACGAGCCGCGCTATCCTTCGATGAAGGGAATAATGCAAGCGCGCAAGAAAGAAATCAAGCAGGTTACGCTGGCCGACCTGGGCCTGACGGCGGAGGCCGTCGGCGCGGCGGCGGCCAAGGTCAAGGTCACCTCCTACGCCCTGCCGGCGGCGCGCAAGGCAGGCCGGCTGCTCGAAGGAGAACCGGAGGATCAGGTGAAGGAACTCGTGCGTCTGCTCCGTGAAGAAGCAAAGGCGATCTAAAGGGGGTAGGGGACTTTGGCAACGGCAGTCCTGGTTTTTGCCGAACACAAAGAAGGGCAGTGGCGCAAGGTAACGGCCGAGCTTTTGACGCAGGGCAGGCTCCTGGCCGATAAGCTGGGTGGCGAACTCGGAGCGCTCTTGCTCGGGCACGGCGTGGCCTCCATGGCGGAGAGCCTGGGGCAATACGGTGCGGATAAGGTCTATCTCGCCGACGACGAGCGCCTGGCCAATTACACGACCGATGCCTATACGGCCGTGATCGGCGAACTGGTAAAGAACCTCCAACCCCGGCTCGTCCTTTTCGGGCATACGGCCTTGGCCAGGGACCTGGCGCCGCGCCTGGCGCAGCGGCTGGGGGCCGGGCTGGCAAGCGACTGTACCGCCCTGGAATTGCTGGACGGGGGAGCGCGCTTTGAACGGCCCATCTATGCGGGTAAGGCCATTACCAAGGTGGAGGTTGCCGGCCCGCCGGTGTTGGCAACCATGCGGCCCAACGTCTTGGGTATTGCCCCGGTGACCCCCCGCACTCCTGAGGTGGTGGCGCATTCGGTGCAGTTGGATCCCGCGTCGCTGCGTCAATTGGTAAAAGAGGTTGTGCGCAAGACGGCCG
>JACIYD010000240.1 GCA_014360105.1 Clostridia bacterium | reverse complement strand
AAGAGTGAAGCCCAGTTCGTGAAAGAGCCTCTGGCACTGCCGCACCCCGAGTTCGACGCCGTAGCGCACCTCGAGGTGGTGGGAAAGCAGCTTTCCGTCCCAGAGGTTCTGGTCGTAACCCAGGGCCCTCGGGGAAGCTTTAAGCTCCTCCCGAAGCCTATCCTTTTCCGATTGCGAAAGGCGGGACGGGCGCCCGGGGCGATCGCCCTCCTTAAGCCCTGCAAGACCGCGGGAGGTAAGACGGTGCATCCAGTACTGGACGCTTCTCGGAGAGTCCCCGTAAACCCGGGCCGCCTCGTAACAACTATATCCACGGAGGACGAGCAGCACCACGTGAAGGCGATGGTAGTATCGCCCCTGTGGGGTATCATCGATCTCGTCTTCCACCGCTGCCGCAAAGGTCTCCGCATCCGGGATCACCAATCGTCTCACCGGGAGCCTACACCTCCTCGGCTCCCAGTATATATCAATTCAGGGTAATACGCAACTATTTATGACGCTTCATATAATACTAGGGGAGGCGGCAAAAGGCAAAGGCCGGTACGGCCGGGCTTCTGGTCTGCCGCCCAAGCAATGACTTTCGGCAGTGCCACAGAGACCGTTCCCGCTCATGGGCGGACCGCACCCACCAAGGGAGCGGGCGCATCGACCGGGCGCGCTCCCGCCCACCGGGTAAACAAGTGGTGCGGGATGCCGAACTGGTCCAGGACCTTACCCACCGTCTGGTCCACCAGTTCTTCTATGCTGCGCGGCCGGTGATAAAAGGCAGGCATGGGCGGCAGGATTACCGCGCCCGCCTCGGCCGCCGCGAGCATCAACTTGAGGTGCCCGCGGTGGAGGGGCGTCTCCCGCACGACGAGAACGAGTTTACGCCCTTCCTTGAGGGTCACGTCTGCTGCCCGCACGAGCAGGTTCTCGTTATAGGAATGGGCAATGCCGGAAAGGGTCTTGATGGAGCACGGGGCGACGACCATGCCCGCACAGAGAAAAGACCCGCTCGCAGGCGCCGCGCCCACATCGCGCGGGTCATAGAGATAATCGGCCAGCGCTTTGACGTCTTCCATCGCATAATCGCTCTCGAGAGCAATATTCTGCCAGGCATGCTCGCTTACAACCAGGTGTGTTTCCACGCCACTAGCCCGCAAGACTTCGAGTAAGCGGATACCGTAAATCGGCCCGGTAGCCCCGGAAATGCCTACGATGAGGCGCATCTTAACCCTCTCCCTCCGGCCTCCTCCCGCCAGATCCGCTCTGCCAGAGCCCGTGCCGCCGGCGGCGGTTTGATCCGGACGAAGCGTTCTGCTATAGCCGGAGGCTTGGTGGCGTCGATGATCACCTTTGCCGTCATCCCTTGGACCGCCGAGGGATCGATAACGTAAGCAGGCAGATCTCGCAGCACCACCACGTCCCGGTCGGGTTGGCAACGGGTGGCCACCGCCCAGGCCACATCGGCGCTCGAGGTAAAGTCCACATCATCGTCTACCACCACGACCTGCTTTAAGCGCGGGTCAAGGGCTAGGGCCAGCAGCGCCGCGCGCCGCGCCGCGGCCTTGTTCTTCTTCTTCAGGCAAAGCACCGCATGAAAACAGTACGTTCCGGGAACGAAGGCGAAACCGCAAAAGCCCTCCACCAACTCGCCCAGGTAATGCTGCAGGTCGGAGGCGGAGCAGAGGCTCAGAATGTTTTCCCCCTCCGGTCCGGCCGGGACGATGGCCTGATAGAGCGGTTGCGTGCGGTGCGTAACAGCCGTCACCTCCAGGACCGGGCTCTCAAAAGCGAAGTAGTAGCCGGTGCTCTCGCCAAAGGGCCCTTCCCGCTCACGTACGCCGGGAATGGTCCTTGCCTCGATCACGATCTCGGCCGTGGCAGGCACCATCAGCTCAAGCGTTTCCGCGCGCACCAGGGGAACCGGCTCCCCGCGCAGCGCACCGGCGATGGCCAGCTTATCGGGGCCGCCGGCCGCCCGGCTCACCGCCGCCAGCAGCAGCGCCGGGTCGACGCCGACGGCAATGGCCAGCTCAAGCGGGGCGCCGCGCGCCTCTGCCGCGGCAAAATGGGTGGCCAGAGGCGGGTTTGCCAGCAGGATGCCGAGCCGGTCAGGTCCCTTAACCTGCAAACGGTGAATACCCAAGTGGTAACGCCCGCTGGCTTTATCGTAGGCCAGGCAAACGCCGGCGGTGAGGTAGGGGCCGGCATCTCCTTCATGATAGGTAAGGACTGGCAAGAGCGCCGTTAGGTCGATTTCTCGGGTGATCACTACTTCCTTCACCGGGGCTGCGTTCACCGTTACCGGAGGCAGTCCGGTACTCTTGCGCCGAAAGTAGCCGGTATTAACCTCTTCTTCGGCCAGGCCCAGGGCCAGCGCCACCCGCCGCCGCGTCCCCAGGACGTTGCCCACCACCCGCCAGCCGGGGTAACCTCTCACGTTTTCCAGGATTACCGTCGGTCCGCCCTCGCGGTGAAAACCCAATACCGCGGCGGCTTCGTACTGCGGCGCCACCGGCCGGTGAATATGCACCAGTTCGCCGGGGATATCCTCGAGGCGGGCAAGAAACTGCCGCAGGTCTTGAAACGCCATCACTCTCCCCTTCCTACAGCAGGAGTCTCAGAGCCAGTTGCACCTGTAAGCGCGTCTCCGGGTCGTCCAAGTCGAGGCCCCCGATTTCCCGGATGCGTCGTAACCGGTACTTGAGGGTACTGAGGCTCAGATAACCGGCGCGCGCGGTCTGCTGCAGGTTGCAGTTGTTCCGGTAATACAGATCGAGGGTTTCCAGCAGGTTCAGCCGGTGCTGCCGCTCGTAGTCGATAATGGGGCCCAGAATCCTGCGCGCAAAGCCGATAAACCGCTCCCGGTCGATGGCCAGCATGCCGAAGACGCCGAGGTCGGCATGGCGCATCAATCTTTTTTTGCGACCGATGGCCTGCATGATCTCGAGAACCGTGAGCGCCTCGCCGTAAACGCGCCGCAGATCCGTGGGGCCTTTCCCGATGCCGCTCAGGGCGCACCAGGCCTCGAGTTCGTTCGCTTCCAACCGCGCCAGTGTTTCTGTCGCCAAGCCTTCCAGGTGCCGGCGCGCCGTCTCGCTCTCGGCCGGGGCAATGATCACCAGGTGCCGCCCGTCCGAGGTGAGGAAAACGCGGGATCCGTACTGGGGTAGGAGATCGGTAACCACCTGGAACGCCCGGTCCAGGTGGGGAACGTTGTCGGCGGCCGCTCCCTGCGGCCCTACCTGCAAAAGGAGCACTTGATATTCTCCCCGCAAGGAGAGGCCGAGGCGCCTCGCCTGCGCTTCCAGAATGCCTTCCTGGGCGTAAGCCCCCGAGAGCACTTTTTCCAGAAAGTCGGCCCGCAGGCGCAGCTCCGTCTCCCAGGCCACCCGTGTCTTGAGCAGTTCCAGGCAAAGGACGGTTCCCGCGTTCTCCAAAGCCATCTGCTCCAGCGTGAT
>JACIYD010000024.1 GCA_014360105.1 Clostridia bacterium | reverse complement strand
CCCTCTACCTCTTCTACCCCGGTACTTCCATTTTCTCCCTGGGCACGGTGGGATGTAGCTTTCATTGCGAGTTCTGCCAGAACTGGGAGATTTCCCGCGGTGACATTCCCGGTACCTTTGCCCTGAGTGTGGAGGATGTAGTCGAGATTTTAAAAACGCAGGCCCCCCGGGACTGTATCGGGGTGGCCTATACCTACTCGGAACCGCTGATGTGGTACGAATTCGTCTTGCCGGCAAGCCGCGCGGTGCAGGCGGCCGGCTACAAGAACGTCCTGGTAACCAACGGCTTCATTAACGAAGAGCCTCTGCGGCAACTTCTCCCGACGATCGACGCCCTGAACATTGACGTCAAGGGGTTTACCGATCGTTTTTATCACCGCGTGGTCCACGGGCGCTATCGCCCGGTTTTGCGCACCGCCGTCCTGGCCAAGGAGGCCGGGTGCCACGTTGAGATTACCACGCTGCTTATCCCGGGCCTCAACGATAGCGAGGAAGAGCTGGCAGCGCTCACCACCTGGGTAGCCACCGCCTTGGGACCGGATACACCCCTTCATTTTTCCCGCTATTTTCCCCATTACAAGCTTCGCCTGGAACCTACGCCGCTCACCACGCTGCGCCGCGCCCGGGAAATAGCCAGGGAGAAGCTGCGCTACGTTTACCTGGGCAACGTCGCCGAGACGGAAAGCGCTACGACCTATTGCCCCGATTGCCACCGCCCCGTGGTGGAGCGGCACGGCTACCGGGTACGGGCCGGCGGTCTCAGCGGCCGACATTGCCGTTTTTGCGGCCGCGAACTGCCGCTCACCGTGGTCTCAAACGAGGTTTAGGCCGGCCTTCAGGACGGCACCGCCAGGGGAATGGCTGCCTCCCTTTCCCTGCTGAGCATTAGGTTTACGGTTTCCAAGGCCATGCGTGAAAGAAGATAGGCAAGGAGAGATTCCGCCCCGCGGTTGGGATTCACGCCCTCGGGGGTAAGCCCGTCGAAGCAGCCGGCGGAAGCCTCGTCATAGAGAGGCAGCCCCAGTTCGTTTTCACCCAGGAACCAACGGAATGCCTTTTCCGCAAGCCGCAAGTACTCCGTTTCCCGGCTGAAGAGATAGGCCAGGATGTAAGCCAGCACCAGGCAGCCGGCATCTTCCGGTTGTTCGTCAAAAGACGCGGGCGACCGGTGCTTCTGGTACCATCCCTTGTTGCCGACTAGCTTCAGATGGCCGTTGGCCAGGTGGAGTTCAGTGAGGAAAGCCAGAGCCTGGCGTGCCACTTCCCAGTACGGGCGGTGGTCGGTAACGCGGTAGGCCATAAGCAGACCGGCGGGGAGAATGGCGTTGGCATAGGTTAATTCGGGCTCAAACCAGTGCCAGGCTTCCTCTCTTTCTCGTTCAAGGGCGGCGGGAAACCAGGCCGCGAGGTCGCGAATAAGCCGGACCAGGCGGTCCTGTGGGAAAGTGAGGTGGTAGTAACCCAGACCTAAAAGGCTAAAAGCCATGGGCCGGGGGTAGCGCAGCGTAGGAACCCAGGGAAGAGCCCTTTCCAGCATTTCCCGGGCCGAGGAGCCCAGATAATGGTCGGGCAGACAGGCGATCAGATAGCCGAGGGCCCAGACGGCGCGCCCGAAAGAGTCTTCCGACCCTTCTTCGTCCAGGAAGGCGCGGGTATAGGCAACGAAGTTGTGCCATTTGCCGTCAGGCCGCTGGGCATAGTGGAGGAAGCTCAAGTAGGTTTCTGCCAGTTGCAGGCAGCTTTCATCACGCAAGTGCTGATAGGCCTGGAGAGCGGCGATGAGGGCCCGGGCGTTGTCGTCTGTCGTATAACCGGTCTGAAAGTTGGGCACCGCGTGAATGGCATGCTGGATGATGCCCGTGGTATCAGTGAGGCGCCGCAGGTGTCTCGTGTCTAGTTCGGGATAGAAGTGGTTTCTCACGCGCATGACCTCCTTGCTGCATGGTTTGCCCGAGGTGGCTGCCTGGTCTATCCCCGCAATTCCACTTTCTGGGGCAGGCCAGGGTTTGCCCCCTACTGCCCCGAAACTCCCGTCGGCGCGATGCGGAAAGGTCTTGCGCTGGGAGCCAAAGGCCGCCGGGCAAAACTGGGGATAAGTGAGGGTGGCTGCCGGTTCACCGCTTGCCCGGATCAACTCGTGGCACGCCCGCCGACTTCGGGTGGGGCCTGTTCCCCCATAGCAACCACCTGCAGGATGAGGTCGATGTATGCTTTGGCGACGCGCGGCCAGGTCATCTGACGGCCGAAGGCGCGGGCGTTGTCGCCGAGTTCCCGGGCCTTGACCGGGTCGGCCAAGACCTCCTGTAAGGCCAGGGATAAAGAGGCGGCATCGGCAAAGGGCACCAACACACCGCGTCCCCCTGCAAGCATCTCCTGGGCGTAGAGGTAGGGTGTGGAGATCACCGTCTTTCCCAGGCAAATTGCATAGGCCAGGGTGCCGCTGGAAATTTGCTGGGGCTCCAGGTAGGGAGTAAGATAGATGTCTGTCATTTGCAGATAAATAAGGAGCTCTTCCTGGCTTAAGTAACGATTGACAAAGAGCACGTTTGCTTCCAGCCGTAAGGCGCTCACCAACTGGTGTAATTGTTCGCGGTAAGCCTCGCCATGGCGCCGCTGTACTTCGGGATGCGTCTGCCCGAGGATTAGATAGAGCAAGCGCGGGTGATTCTGCACCACCGGTGGCAGGGCCTGTAAAGCGTACTCGATTCCCTTACCCGGGTGCAACAGCCCGAAGGTACAGAGAAGTTGGCGGTCGGCCCAGCCGAACCGTTGCTTGAGTACTTCTGCCGGTGGCAGCGAAAGGACGGGCACGCCGTGGTGGATGATGTGAATCTTGGCCGGGGCTACTCGGTAGACGTGTGTCAGGATCTCCTTTCCCTTATGGGCAAGAACGACCACGGCGGCGCTATGGGCGGCGATCTCCTGCACCAGCGCCTTGCGGTGCGGGTCAACCTCCGGCAGTACCGTATGGAAAGTGGTGATCACTGGTTTGCGCAGATTGGACAGGAAAGAAAGAAGGTAGTTACCGTTGGTTCCGCCAAAAATGCCGAATTCATGCTGCAGGACGACCACTTCCACTTTACTCCGGTTGAGGAAGTTGGCTGCCTGTACATATGACGCTCGCTCTTCCTGGATAATTTCGCCCTTTACCTGAGGGGGATAGCGCAGGTGCTGGCCCCGGCGGGTCACGGCCAGGACGAGCGAGGGAGCGAGTCGTTGCCAGGTATCGATGGCTTGTGTCAGGTCGGCCGTAAACGTGGCAAGACCACACTGTCGTGGAGGAAAGGTGCTAACGAAGGCGACTTCCAGTTTTGGCGTCACGAAGGGCACCTCCTTTATTTATTGTGTGCTGAAAGGCACAAATTAACCACAAACCGAGAAGCCCCCGGCGACCGGCCTGCCGTGCGAAGGATGGGAGAGATACGGGCATAAGAAGAAGGGTTTACGGGTACCCTTCTACAAGAAGCTTCTGCCTGTTCCTCGCCGGGTCCGGCGCCGCATTAGCACCGCCTCTCGCGTTGACCGGCCAGGTTTTTTCTAATTTATGCCATGATAAATTATAACATGTCTGTTAGCTACCACCAAGGAGCATTTTCGCTAAAAAGTTAACTGTTTTCTTAGCCCATCCGGCAAACGAGGCCATTTAGCAAGGCAGCCCTCGCTATATTATGTTAACATTGTGGCTCTGGCCGATGGCCTGCCAAGGGGACAATCTGCTATAATAGAGCCGATGTTTAGCCTGGGCAGTAAAGGGGGCCGGCGATGGACGAGATCCGCTTTGGCACCGACGGTTGGCGGCATGTTATCAGCGACGGCTTCACTTTTACCAACGTGCGGCGCGTGGCCCAGGCCATCGCCAGCGAGCTTCTTTCACGCGGCGAAGAGGGCCGCCCGGTCGTGGTGGGCTTCGACACCCGGTTCCTTTCCGACCGCTATGCCCAGTTAGTTGCCGAAGTACTTGCCGGGAACGGTTTTCGCGTCTTGCTCACGCAGGAGGCCGCCCCGACGCCGGCCGTTTCCTGGGCGGTGCGGGAAAGCCTCGCGGCGGGCGGCGTGATGGTAACCGCCAGTCACAATCCGCCCGAATACAACGGTTTGAAGTTCAAAGACGCCTACGGCGGCTCCGCCCTGCCGGAGCGCACCGCCGCCATCGAGGCGAAGCTGCCCCGCGAGGAGGAAGCGAAAATCCTGCCGCTGGCCCGGGCAGAAGCCGCGGGAAGAATTGTGCGTTTTGACCCCAAACCGGCCTATTTCCGCCAGTTGCGGCGGCTGGTGGATTTCGACCTCTTGGCGCGGCAGCCCCTTGTCCTCGTGGTGGATCCGATGCACGGAGCAGCGCGGGGTTATCTGCGAGAGCTTCTCGGCGGGACGGCCATCAAAGTGGTAGAGATCCGCGGCGATTATAACCCCGGCTTCGGCGGTGTCAATCCCGAACCGATCGAGAAGAACCTGGGGGCCCTGCGTACGGCGGTGCGGGAGCACGGGGCGTTGCTCGGGCTGGCCACCGACGGCGACGCAGACCGCATCGGGGCGATGGACGAGAAAGGCAACTTTGTCGATTCACACCGCATCTTTGCCCTGCTGCTGCAGCACTTGGTGAAGCGGCGCGGCTGGGACGGCATGGTGGTCAAAACCTTTTCCACCACCCAGATGATCGACCACTTGGCAGCGCGTCTGGGAAAGAAACTGGCCATCACGCCCATCGGGTTCAAATACATCTGCCGCCTCATGCTGGAAGATGACGTGCTCATTGGGGGAGAGGAAAGCGGGGGCATTGGCGTCAAGTACCATCTGCCCGAACGGGACGGCCTGCTGACCGCACTCCTGCTGCTGGAAATCGTAGCGCTGAGCGGCCAGACTCTGGGCGAACTGGTAAGCCGTCTTTTGGACGAAGTTGGCCCTCACTACTACGGGCGGGTTGATCTGGAGGTTGAGCGGCCGGTGTCTATTGCCGGGCTCTTCCGAAAGGTGCCGCGGGAACTGGCAGGACGGGCGGTGACGGGGCAGGACAGCCTGGACGGCCAAAAGCTCTTCCTCGCGGACGCTTCCTGGATCCTTTTCCGTGCCTCCGGTACGGAACCGGTGGTGCGCATCTACGCCGAGGCAGCCTCGCCGGAGGCGGCGGAGGAGCTCTTGCAGGCCGGGGTACGCTATGTGGAGCAAGCGGGGGTTTAAGAATGCGTTTTGTGGACAAACCCTGGGGCCGAGAGATCTGGTGGGCCGTAACCGAAAAGTACGTGGGAAAAATCCTGGAGGTGCGGGCGGGACATGCCTTAAGCTTACAGTATCACCGGGAAAAGTTGGAATCGCTTTATTTCTATCAGGGAGAAGGAGTATTCGAATTAGGAGGCAAAGCCATGCCCATCCGGCCCGGACTGGCGGTAACGGTGACTCCGGGTACGCCTCACCGCATCACCGCGTCCGCCGATCTGGTGATTTTCGAAGTATCTACCCCCCAGGTAGAGGATGTGGTGCGCCTGGAGGACCGCTACGGCCGTGCCGGTAACGAGGAGGGCAAGGAAAATGCGCCCTGAGAGAGGAAAGGAGGCGACTGCCGTGTCGGCTCCCGTGGTCGCCGTAATCATGGCCGGGGGCCGGGGTGAGCGTTTCTGGCCCCTCAGCCGGGAGGTAAGGCCGAAACAGTTTCTCCCGCTTACGGGAAAGGAGACCATGCTTCAGGCGACGGTAGCGCGTTTGCGTTCGCTCGTCCGGCCGGAGGATACCTACATAGTTACCGGTGAGCGTTACGCAAGCCTGGTACGACAACAACTGCCACAAGTGCCAGCGGGCAACGTCCTCGCCGAGCCGCAAGGGCGGGACACTGCTCCCTGTATCGGGCTCGCCTCCCTCTTTATTCGCCGGGCGCACCCCGAGCGCGACCCGGTGATGCTCGTTCTTCCCGCCGATCACCTGGTGACAGACCTCGAAGCTTTCCGCCGCACCCTCGAAGCGGCGGTAGAAGTGGCGCAAGCCGAAGACGTGCTGGTCTGCATCGGCATCAAACCAACGCGGCCGGAAACGGGTTACGGCTACATGAAATGCGGGGAGCCGCTGGGCATGGGGAACGGCGAAATCGCGGTTTATCGCGTGGAGAAATTTACCGAGAAGCCCGACCTGGATACCGCGTATACTTTCTTGCGCCACGGGGGCTACCTGTGGAACAGCGGGATGTTCGTCTGGCGGCTTTCGGTAATCGAACGGGCCCTGGCGGCCCACTTGCCGGAACTGGCCTCCGGCCTCGTTACCCTGGCGGCACGGCTGGAAACGGGTAGCCCCTGGGCGGACGTCTTCTGCCGCCTGCCGCGCATTTCCATCGACTATGGGGTAATGGAAAAAACGGAGGAGGCGGTGGTAATTACCGGCGCCTTCGGCTGGGATGACGTGGGAACCTGGTCGGCCTTAAGCCGCGTCTATCAAAAGGACGCCCTGGGAAACGTAGTGGCGCACCACACCGCGTCGCGGGGAGACAAGCACCCGCCGGCGCGCCCCATCCTCTTGCATTCACGCGACTGCGTTGTTTATAATGGTCACCGGTTACTTGCCGCAATAGGGGTGGAAGATCTGATCATCGTTGATACGGACGATGCCCTGCTCATCTGTAGAAAGCATGAGGAGCAGCGGCTGAAAGAGCTTCTTTCGCAGTTGCGCCGGGACGGCCTGGAGCACTATCTCTAAGCGGCAGAGGGTGTAAGGCGAAATCAAAAAAAGACTCCCGGCCGGACGGGGGTAATCGTTGTTCCCGGCCAAGCCAGCCGACGGCATCCTCGAGGGCGGCAGCGACCGCCGGGAGGTCACAGTTAGGTTTTTCGCTGCAGCGGTAAGGACAATGGCAGTGAATCTCCGCCATGATACACCCCGGTTGTCGTCGCTTGATTACTCCTATTGTTTCCGGGCAAGGGCGGGGATTATGCAGTTGCCGGTGGTGGCAGGTGGGCTACCCTGGGCAGAGGAGGCGAGCACAAGCGTGGCCGCACCGAAGCGTTGGAAATGGCTCGGCGCTATAATGACCGCACTTATCATTGCCGGCGTTTGCTGGCACGCCTGGCCGGGTCGGGCACAGGCACCCTTACCCGGAAGCGAGGAGGATCCGCTGGTCAGCAAGAGCTACCTGGAAAGCTATCTCGCCGCGCGCTACGGGCCGCTGGCTGAAGAAATCGCGCGTCTCAGTGCGCGGGTCGCCGCCCTGGAGCGCCAGGTAAAGGAACTGGAGCAGGCGAGCGGTAAGCCGCCGTCGGGAGCCCTGCAAGTCGTGCTTCGGGTGGGCAGCCGCACGGCTTATATCGGGGGCAACCCCCAGACGTTGGCCCAGCCGCCGCTTCTGGAAGGGGATATAGTGATGGTGCCTTTCCGCTTTATCGGCGAGGCGCTGGGAGCGGAAGTCACCTGGGACGCGAAAAACAAAACCATCGCTTATCGCCTGGGCGGCAATCATCTTGTTTTTGTCTCAGGCCAGCCTTGGGTCGAGGTTAACGGCGAGCGGCGCCCTCTTGAGGCGGCACCGCGCCTCGTGGGCGGGGTGACGATGGTGCCGCTGCGGGTGGTGGGGCAGTATCTCGGGGCAACGGTGCGATGGGACGGGTCCAAGAAAGAGGTCACCATCACCCGCTAGCCGCAAGGTAGAGGGATGGGGGTAGTTCCGTGGGGGAAGATTACCTGGCTCAGCCTGAACCGCGGACAAAGCAGCGGCGCCTGCGGGTGTGGCCACTGGTCAGTCTAATCTTGTTGGTCTTTTTCAGCTTCGGCACGCTAGGTTACTATTTAGCCGGCCTGCTCGCCTTCGTGCCGGTAGACGTATCCCTACCGGGGTTTGGCGCCGCGGTCGAGAAGATGAACATTCTCGTCATCGGTTCCGACCAGCGTAAGAACGAACCCTCGCGGGCCGACACCCTGATGCTGGTGATGGCAGATCCCAACGCGCCCCACGTGGGCGTGCTTTCCATCCCCCGCGATACGTACCTGAACGTTCCGGGCCACGGCGAGACAAAAGTCGCCCATGCCCACGCCTACGGCGGTCCCGACCTTGCCGTACAGACGGTCGAAGCTTTTTTAGGGGTACCGGTGGATCATTACCTGGAGATCAACTTCGAGGGCTTTGCCGCCATCGTCGATACCCTGGGTGGCATCGAGCTAGACGTAGAACGGCGGATGTACCATCCTGAAGAAGGGATCAACCTGAAAGCAGGCAGACAAAGGCTGAACGGCAAAGACGCCCTTGCCTTTGTTCGTTTTCGCGATTATCCCGAGGGAGACATCGAGCGCATCCGCCACCAGCAGCGCTTCCTTTTAGCCCTGGCGGATGAGGCCTTAAGTCTTAAGGGTATACTAAAATCGCCCCGGCTCTTGCAGGAGCTCTACACGTACGTGAAGACGGACCTTTCGTTGAATGAAATGCTTTCCCTGGCCAAGGCTTTGCGTAATCTGCGTCCGGAGCAGGTTTCCCTGGCGCTGTTGCCCGGTGAGCCGCGTTACCTTCACGGTGTCAGCTACTGGATGGCCGACCCGGCGGAGGTTCAAACGGTCCTGGCAAGTTTGCAGCAAGCGCCGGGTGGCACCGAAGCCCAGGCCAAAGAAAAATCGCGCTAGGTAAGGCAGGAAACGCTCCCGGTGGATCGGGTCGACCTTCTAGGGGTGAAGGTAGATGCCTGTACCCTGGCCCAGGCGGTGGAGAGGATTGCGCGCCTGGTGGCCGGTGGCGGGCCGCACCAGGTAGTAACCGCCAACGCCGAAATGATTTGGCGGGCCTGGCAGGAAAGGGAATTCGCCGCGGTGCTGGCGGGGGCGGCGCTGGTCACCGCCGACGGCCGGGGCGTGCTTTGGGCGGGCAGGCAATTGGGCCAGTGCTTGCCGGAACAGGTGGCCGGCATTGACCTGGTGGAAGCCCTCGCGCAGCACGGTGCCCGTGCGGGCTGGCGCTTTTTTTTCTATGGGGGAGCGCCGGGAGTAGCGGAGGCCGCGGCGGCGGCCCTTAAGAAGCGCTATCCCGGTCTGGCGGTGGTGGGTACGGCCCACGGCTACCAGACGGAGGCAGGGGAGGAGCGCGTAAAGGAGGCCATCCGGGCCGCGCGGCCGCATCTCTTGCTGGTCGGCCTGGGGGTGCCGAAACAGGAATACTGGATTGCCCGGCACAACCCGGAACTGCTGGTGCCGGTGGCCATCGGCGTGGGCGGCAGCTTTGACGTCTTGGCCGGCAAGACGCGTAGGGCGCCGGGTTGGGTACGGCATCTCGGCTTGGAGTGGCTCTACCGCCTGCTGCGGGAGCCGTGGCGCTGGCGGCGGCAATTAGTCCTGCCGGCCTTCGCCTTGCGCGTCCTCCGCGCAAAAGGCGTCTTTCCGGCCGGTAGGAGGAGGAAAAGGGACGAGGGGCGCGAATAGTTAAGGCAAAGTAAAAAACAAGAGAAGAAGCGGCAACCAAAAAGATCACTAGACCGGCACGAGAAAGGGAGATGGACGTGAGGAGGCCAATCCTCGTTCGGGTGCGGGGAACACAGGTGAAGGAATCGGGGGAGGAGGATAGCATCGAACTTATTACCGAAGGCCGGTTATACTGCCGCGACCAATCGTACTATATCCTTTATCAGGAAAGCGAACTAACCGGCCTGGAGGGTACGCTTACTTCTCTAAAAATTGAGCCAACGCGGGTCGTTCTTAATCGCACGGGAGGTACGGCCCAGCGTCAAACTTTTGAGCAAGGGGTGTGGGATCAGGGCTACTACGTCACTCCCTTCGGTACGGTGCGCATTGGCGTCATTCCCTCGCGGGTGGACGTTGACTTGACAGAGAGCGGGGGAAGCATTAACTTAGAGTATGAGTTACAGATTGAGCAGGAAAAGGTAAGTGACAATCGCTTATCGATTACGGTGCAGCGCCTGGAGACCCATTAATGAACCTCTTTGCCGAGATTACTAAAGGAGTGAAGGCGGCCCTCACTAGAGCGGCCCTACAAGCACGGGCCGCCGGAGACCTGGCCTTCGGTGACCTGCCGGATTTCGTCGTCGAAGTGCCGCGCGAGAAGGAGCACGGCGACCTGGCCTCCAATCTGGCATTGGTGCTTGCCCGCCAGGCACAGCGGACACCGCGTGAGATCGCCCAAACTCTCTGCCGACATCTGGAAACCGCCGGTACCTGGATCAGCAAAATCGAGGTGGCCGGTCCCGGTTTTCTTAATTTCTGGCTGGATCCGGGCTGGCTCTACCTGATACCGCCTCTGGTCGAGGCGGCGGGCGACCGCTGGGGCAACGGCCAACTGGGATCGGGGCAAAAGGTGCAGGTGGAGTTCGTCAGCGCTAACCCTACGGGGCTTTTGCACATGGGTAATGCGCGCGGGGCCGCCCTGGGCGACACCTTGGCCAACCTGCTGGAAGCCTGCGGCTACACCGTCACGCGGGAGTTCTATATTAACGACGCCGGGCACCAGATCGAAGCTTTCGCCGCTTCACTGGAAGCGCGCTACCTGCAGCTCTTCGGTCATGCCGTGCCGTTGCCGGATGAAGGTTACCACGGCGAGGATCTAAGGCATACGGTACGCTCCTTTGCCGACGTCCACGGCGATCGTTACGTTCATGCTTCGCCCGAAGAGCGGCGGCAGGCATTGGTGACTTTTGCGCTCGAGGAAAAGCTGGCCGAGATGCGGCGCTCGCTGGCCAGATTTGGGGTCGAATACGATGTGTGGTTCAGCGAAAAGAGCCTGCACGCCCGGGGGGCGGTACGCGAGGCCATAGCGGCGCTTGAAAGGAAAGGATATATCTACCAGGAGGACGGTGCGCTCTGGTTCCGGGCCTCGGCCCTAAGTGAAGCCAAAGACGAGGTGGTGGTGCGTTCTTCGGGAGTACCGACCTATTTTGCGGCCGA
>JACIYD010000239.1 GCA_014360105.1 Clostridia bacterium | reverse complement strand
GGCTAGTTTGCAGCCTACCTACGAGGGATTGAAACCGGGCTACGGACAAGGCCCGCTCCAGGGCGGCGGCCGTTTGCAGCCTACCTACGAGGGATTGAAACTGGGGCGGGTCCGCATTGAGAGGTGTTCGCCCTTGGGTTTGCAGCCTACCTACGAGGGATTGAAACATCCGATCCTCAACCGACTTGCCGATCACCTGGATAAGTTTGCAGCCTACCTACGAGGAATTGAAACTGGATGAGGCAACGGCGATCAAGAACCGCAAGGCGGTTTGCAGCCTACCTACGAGGAATTGAAACTGGACGACCAGCGGATGATGCGTCTCCATCCGCACCTGTTTGCAGCCTACCTACGAGGAATTGAAACCCCTTCGGCTCCCACAAAGGTAAGTGCTCTTTCCCGGTTTGCAGCCTACCTACGAGGAATTGAAACCAGAGAACCAGAACATAAAAGCGGGCCACATGAGTGGTTTGCAGCCTACCTACGAGGGATTGAAACGATCTCATCGCAGGAGCATTCCGCGCCTGGGGCGTCCGTTTGCAGCCTACCTACGAGGGATTGAAACAAGTCCAAATGTCTTATACCTTCGGCTTCATAACGGGTTTGCAGCCTACCTACGAGGGATTGAAACCGGAAAGGGGGTGAAAAGGACCGTGTTCGGCCGCGAAGGTTTGCAGCCTACCTACGAGGGATTGAAACTCTAAACTGCCCAAGCATATATGCCTGGGCTGGTGTGTTTGCAGCCTACCTACGAGGGATTGAAACCCAATTCCGCGGTCTACCTTTTTATCCACCTCTAAGCGTTTGCAGCCTACCTATGAGGGATTGAAACCGAATGAGCGAGGATGACCAAGCATGAAAAAGATTGCCAGCCGCTGCACTACTAACTGGGCCTGGGCATGCGCCAGATAGCCAGAACATCCCACGAACCCGTTGGAGCGATTCAACCGAGAAATCGCCCCCCGGTGCGATGTAGTAGCTATCTTCCACAACATTGCCTCTGCCTTGCGGCTGTTGGGGGCGGTGCTTGAAGAGCAGCAGGAAGAGTGGCTTGCAGGAAAAAGGTATTTCAGTCCCGAATCTATGGCGAAGCTTTATGGAAACGTGGACCGGCTGTTCGTCTTCCTAGGCCCGGCGTAGGCAGCACGTTGCCGAAGGGGAAGAAGTTCGTGATGGTTCACTCGCAGGGGGGCTGCGACGACCGGGACATGATGCAGGGGCTGGCTCGGCCGGCCTGTGTCTTACCGGCGGCTCATCCGCCTGGAGCTTTACAAGCTGGAGAAGCACCTCTTGGGCGACCAGGAATACGAACCTTTCAACCGATTGTTTAGGCGCAGTACGCGCTTGCGGCAGGCAAACCGGCGTGATATGCTGGTGTTGCCGTAGAGCCGGGCAGACAGAGTCGGGGGGAAATGCCAGTGGGCAAGAGAAGACTAGGCCGCCAATTCAACAAGCCGGCATGGATGATCGAACGTTACCGGAACATGAGTCCGGAACGGAAAATAGATCTGGTGCGTGAACTAGGACGCTTGGCTGCGGCCTTGAGAGACGGACTGGAGAAAGGGCCTCATGGTGCACGCCCTTCTTGAAGTGGTTGGGCTGCTGGAAGGCTTGGGAATAAACTACTGCCTTATCGGTGGCTATGCGGTGGCGGTCCACGGCGTACCGCGTCACACTGTGGATCTCGACCTAATGGTAGAACTGTCCGATGAGCAGCTCGTGCGCCTGCGGGAGGAGCTCCAAAGGAGAAACATACGCTATGGCTACAGCAGATCTTCCGTCGGTGATCCGGTGGGGGACGTACTGAGCCTGGAGCTGGAGTTGCCCGTTCAGCTCATCAGAGCCAAGTGGAAGTATGAAAGCTGCGCCATAGCCTCCGCCGTCGAGATAGCCTATCATGGAGCCCGGGTTAAGGTGGCTACTGCTGAACACCTGATTATCCTGAAGCTACGTGCTGGAGGCCCACTAGACCTGTATGACGTGGAGAATATCCTGGCGACAAAAGCGACCAGCCTGGATCTGGATCGGCTTGAGGCCCTGGCCCGCCGGTACGGCGTGTGGCGGAAACTGGCGGCCTTGTTCCGGGAAAGACGCCGGTAAGGGGTGAAGCTTTTGCGCGGCCAGGCCTCGCTAGGGGGCCTGGCCCGGAAAATCGGCCCGAAACCGGAGCTTATTGCGGAAGCGTTCCATTGTGCGGAGCACCCGCGGTCCCAGAAGCAAGAAGAGGCCCAGGTTGGTGAGGGCGTGGCCGGTGTCGAAGGCGAAACTGGCAGCACAGGCGGCTAAAAAGGTAGTCAGCCTAGGGGGACTGATGAAGGCGGCCCAGAACCAGAGGTTCATGAGCCAGCCGTAAAGATAGCCCCAGGCCAGGCCGAAGGCGGCCAGGCCCGCGCGTTTCAGGCCGGGCTGACGGATCCTCAAGCACCCGGCGGTGGCGCCGGCAAGGCCCCAGGCGAGCATCTGCCAGGGGGTCCAGGGGCCGTGGCCGAGGAAGAAGTTGGAAACGAGGGCCGCGGTGGAACCGACCATGAAGCCGGCCAGGGGGCCGAAGACAAAGCCGGCCGTTATCACTATGAAGGTGGTGGGCTGCACGCCGGGCAGGGCGGCAAAAGGCACGCGGGCGGCGGCGGCCAGCGCCCCGAGGGTGGCCACCAGGCTGACCTCCCGGGAGGAAGCCGCACTTTTCTCGAAGCCCCAGTAGGCAAGGGCCAGGGCGACGCCGGCCAGGGTGAGGCTCAAAAGGCCCCAATCCTTTTTGAGCAGGGCCAGGGCCGGGAGGCCTGCGGCCAGCAGTATTAGCGCCGAACCGGTCAGGATCCGGCCTCTGCTCTCAGGCACGGTTGGCTACCCCCTTCGCGCCCCAGTCTTTTCAGCGCCTCTTCCACGGTAAGCACCGCCTCCCCAAAGCCCCGGAAGAGCCTGCCTATCTGGGGGCAGTAGAAGAGGGAGGTTCCCAGAATCTCGTGGCGGGGGCCGTCGGCCACCACCGTTCCCTCGCTCATAATTACCACCCGGTCGGCGTATTGAGCGGCAAACTCGACGTCGTGGGTTACCACTGCCACCCCGGCTCCCTCGCGAACCAGACCGGTCAGGAAATCGCCCAGATCCTCCTTCAGACGGGCGTCCAGCCCCCGGGTGGGCTCGTCCAGCAGCAGGAGGGGCGGCCGGGCCACCACCAGCAAGGCCAGGGCTACCCGCTGCCGCTCGCCGCTGCTGAGATCCCGGGGATTGCTGTACCGGTGCTTCGTCAGCTTCAGCCTTTCCAGGGCGGCGGGGACCGCTCCGGCGTCCTCGCGCCCCAGGCTGGCCAGAGTGAAACGCAGTTCCTCCTCTACCGTATCCCGAAAGAGATAGTCGCTGGGGTCTTGGGAAAGATAGCCTACCCCTGCGGCCAGTCCCGGGCGGGGAATGGTGGCCGCGTCCCTGCCGGCCAGCCACACCCGGCCC
>JACIYD010000238.1 GCA_014360105.1 Clostridia bacterium | reverse complement strand
CCGCCCGCGGCCTGCCGCTGACCGGCTTCAACCTTTACGTGGGCAAGTACGTGCAGTATCTGCGGGGGCACGAAGGCCAGGCGCCGGCCGCCCCGTTCCTGCCGCCGTCCTAGGGGAGAAGCAGGGGACCGGCACCGGGGATGGGTCCTTTTGGGGCCCATCCCCCTATACCGACCGCACCACACCGGGCGACGGGCTCTAGCAGCCTCAGCGGAAGACGGCAGAGCGAACTTTCCGCCACCCTGGCCACGTCCTTCAATGGCCACCCTTGGTCTCGTGCGTTCTAGAAAGCTGAGAACGAACGCCTGTCCTCGCGTGGAAAAATTGGGGCCGTTGCTCCTCCGGCGGGGCGGAAGGGCTGGAATACCTCGATACCGCCCGCTTCCTGCTCCATGCGCGCGAGCACCTCCGGCGTGTGCACCCCGGGCACCACCGTGGTGCGCACGTAGCCGCGGCCGTGCCGGCGCACCAGGGCCACCGTGGCCAGCACCCTTTCCGGGTGGGGGTAACCGACCCGGGCCGCGTAAAGCGCCGCCGGCACCTTGTAGTCCACCGCCACCTCGTCCACCAGGCCGCAGCGCAGCAGTTCTTCTACCACCTCGGGATAGGACCCGTTGGTATCGAGCTTGACCGCGAGGCCCGCCGCCTTCACTCGGTCAAGAAAAGAGGCCAGGTCGGGCGCGAGCGTCGGCTCGCCGCCCGAGATGACCACGCCGCCCAGCATGGCCCGCCGCTTGGCGAGCCAGGACAGGATTTCTTCTTCGGCGAGGGGAGGGTCGAAAAGGTGGGGATAGACGAGCGAGGGGTTATGGCACCAGGGGCAGCGAAAGTTACACCCCTGGGTGAAGACCACCGCCGCCGGCCGGCCCGGCCAATCGCAAAGAGAAAGTTTTAGTAAACCGCCCAGGCGCACCCTAACCACCTGGCTAGCTGTTGGAGCGGCCGACCAGCAGCAGCCGCTTTTTGCGTAAGGCATACTTACGGATGGCCCACTCGGCCAGCAGGACGTCGCGGTAGTTTTCCGTGTAGGCCCAGCAGTCCCCTTTAGCCCAGACGCCCACCGGGTCGTTAATGGCGATACAGGCGCCCTTATGCCGGCGGGCACAGAATTCGCAGTAAAGATGCAGTCTGCCTTCGTCCACCGCCCTGGCAAAGGGTCTGGGCAGGTAGGCATACGGATCGTACACCCTGGCTCCTTCCCTTCCTCGACCGAAACCGGCGACGGCAGGCGCCCCTTATCAAGGGCTTCCCGCACGCCGCCCGCAACAAGGTCCCGTCTCTTACATAGTTTTTTCCATTACCGCTATTTCTCTTCCCCCGGGCAAGCGGCCAAAGGCCGAGCCCGCACCAATATGGAAAACCCGCCGGTCGGCAAACTCCGCCTTTTTGCCCGCGTTCCAGCGGCTCACCGGGCGGTAGTAGCCCACCACGCGGGAGTAGACTTCGCAGGCGGCACCGCACCGGGGGCAGACCTCCTGCCGGCCGGAGAGGTAGCCGTGGGCCGGGCAGACGGCATAGGTGGGCGTGAGGGAGAGATAGGGCAGCCGGTAGTGCGCGAAAACGCGGCGGACAAGGTCGGCGCAGGCGCCGGGATCGGGATTCTCCTCGCCGATCCAGACGTGGACCACCGTGCCGCCCGTGTACTTGGTCTGCAGTTCGTCCTGGTGATCCAGCACGGCGAAGATGTCGTCCGTGGCGTCCACCGGGAGCATGGTCGAATTGGTGTAATAGGGGGCGGCGCCGTTTTGCCAGGCGGCCTCGTTGGCCACGCGCGCCTCGGGGAACCTCTCCTTGTCCATGCGCGCCAGGCGGAAGGCGCAGCCCTCCGCCGGGGTGGCCTCGAGGTTATAGAGGTTGCCGGTTTCTTCCTGGGCACGGCGGCAGCAGGCCCGCAGGAAATCCAGCACCTTGAGGGCAAGGGCCCTGCCTTGCGGGTGCGCGAGGCCCACGCCCAGGAAGTTGAGGCACATTTCGTGGCCGCCCACTACGCCGATGGTGGCGAAATGCTGCGACCACCAGCGCCCCGTGCGCCGCTTCACGCCGGCGAGGTAGCGGGCGCTGTAGGGGTACAGGCCGGCCTCGGTGAAACGCTCCAGCGCTTTGCGCTTCACCTCCAGGGCGCTCACCGCCAGGGAGAAAAGGTGGCCCAGGCGCAGGAAGAGATCTTCCTCGTCGCGGGCCAGGTATCCCAGGCGGGCCAGGTTCAGGGTGACCACCCCGATGCTGCCGGTGAGGGGGTTGGCGCCGAAAAGGCCGCCGCCGCGGCGGAGAAGCTGGGAGGTGTCGAGGCGCAGGCGGCAGCACATGCTGCGCACCTCCTCCGGCTGCATGCCCGAGTTGACGAAATTGGCAAAGTAGGGGCTGCCGTACTTGGCGGCCACGCGGAAAAGAAGCCCCGCCTCCGGCGCGTCCCAGGGAAAGTCTGGGCCGACGTTGTAGGTGGGTACGGGGAAGGTGAAGCCCTTGCCGGAGGCATCGCCTTCGAGCAGCACCTCGAGGAAGGCACGGTTGAGCAGCGCCACTTCTTCTTCAAGGTCGCCGTAAGTAAAGGGCCAGACCCGGCCCGCCGCTTCCGCCGGCTCGCCCCGCATGTAGGCGGGCACGCGGAAGTCGAGCGTGACGTTGGTGAAAGGTGTCTGGAAGCCGACGCGCGTGGGCACGTTCAGGTTAAAAACGAATTCCTGCACCGCCTGACGCACCTGGGGGTAGGTGAGGCCGTCCAGGCGGATGTAGGGCGCAAGCAAGGTGTCAAAGTTGGCCACCGCCTGGGCGCCCGCCGCCTCGCCCTGCAGCGTGTAGAGGAAGTTGTAAAGCTGGCCCAGGGCGGAGCGGAAATGCTTCGGCGGCGCCGCCTCCACCTGGCCCGGCACGCCGTTGAAGCCCTCGTTGAGCAGGGCAGCCAGGTCCCAGCCCACGCAGTAGGGACCGAGGGTGCCCAGGTCGTGCAGGTGAAAATCGCCCTCGCGGTGGGCCTGGCGAACTTCTGCCGGGTAGACCTTCTCCAGCCAGTAGTGGGCGGCCACGGCGCCCACGATGTAAGAATTCAGACCCTGCAAGCTGAAACTGGAGTTGGCGTTCTCCAGTACGCGCCAGTCGACCTGGCTCAGGTAGTCCTCCACCAGGGAGGAGGAGACCTGCGCCTTCATCTCGCGCAGCGCCCGGTGCTGCTCGCGGTAGACGATGTAGGCCCTGGCGGTGCGCCACCAGCCCAGCGCCATGAGCGCCTCCTCCACCAGGTCCTGCACCTGCTCCACCGCCGGGATCGCGGGGTTGATTTGCGCCAACCTGGCCAGCACCTGCTGCGTCACCGTGGCGGCGGCCTCCGGCGAGGCTTCGCCCGTGGCGGCAAAGGCTTTGGCCACCGCGTTTTCGATGCGGCGGGGATCAAAAGGCACGAGCCGCCCGTCGCGCTTTCTGATCATCTCAAAAGGTTGCATGATTATGCCCTGCTCCCCCGGCCGG
>JACIYD010000237.1 GCA_014360105.1 Clostridia bacterium | reverse complement strand
AGCGCGCCCGCATCAAGATCGTCAAATGGGAATGGGAGGGCCGCTACGTCCCTATGGCCTGCCAGCAGTGCGTCTCGGCGCCCTGCATGGCCATTTGCCCGGTCAAAGCCATCTCCCGCGACGAGGAATTGGGGCGGCTCACCGTCAACTACGATCTCTGCATCGGCTGCCGCATGTGCGTGGCCATCTGTCCCTTTGGCGGCACCAAGTTTGACAGCCTGGCCAACAAGGTGATCCGCTGCGACCTCTGCGACGGCGAACCGCAGTGCGCGCGGTTTTGCGAGACGGGCGCGGTCCAATACGTGGAGGCGGAAAGGGTCAGCCAGATCAAGCAGCGGGAAATTGCCGGCAAACTGGCAAGCCTCCTGAACAAGATTGCCGCGGCGATCGCGGAGGTTTCTTGAGCTCTCGGCCGAGTTCATTCCTTCGGGCGGAGGGCCCCCGTCTCCGTAGCGAAAAGAGGGGGCTCTCTGCCTTTCCTTGTCGGCTAGTCCGCGCGCGAAACGGCGCAGGGAATGCCGCGCAAAGGAAGGGAGCCGACCAGGGGTTCATAGGGCGGAGCGGCACTGGTAAGCAGGTTGAGATTGGCCTCCTCCCAGCCGTAAAGGTCGGCTGGCCCCCTCTCCGGGAACCACCAGCCAAAGCTGGCCACTACCACGTCGGGATGGAGGTCGGGATTCAGCTTTGCCCGCTGGACGATTTTGCCCTTTGGCGTCTCGAGCAGGACCGGGTCCCCTTCCTTGATGTTGTAACGTTCGGCCGTCTCCGGGTGGAGCTCCAGGCAGGGCACAGGTTCCCGCCGCCGTAAGCGGGGCAAGTGACGGTTGGCCGAATGAAAGTAATAGGGGCTCTTGGCCGAAGTGAAAAGAAGCGGATAAGTGCGGCTGGGCGCAGGCAGGTCGAGCCGCGGAGCGGGTAGGGGATCCTGCCCCAGGTCGGCGAGGCGGCTCGAGGCGATCTCCACCTTGCCGGAGGGAGTCCGGAAGCCGCGTTCTCGGTAGCTAAAATATTTTACCGCGCCGGCCAATACCAGTTCTTCTTTCATTTGGGCAAAATCCTTGCCGGCTGGTGCCAGGATGGCATCAAGGCAGGCCTCTTCGCTTTCCCAGAAAAGGTGGCCGAAACCCAGGCGCGCGGCAAGGCTTGCCAGGATGGCCAGGTCCGAAAGGCAGCCCGCCGGCGGGTCGACCACTTTCGGGCGGGCGATGACACGGCCGAAGGGTTGGGTATAGAAAGCCAGGTCCGCGTGTTCCAGGCGGGTGGCCACGGGAAGCACCACGTCGGCAAGGGCCGCAGTGGGCGTAAGAAAAAGGTCGGCCACGGCCACAAAATCGAGGTTACTCAGCGCCTCATAGGCTTTCCTTGCCTCGGGATAGGTGAGAAGCGGGTTGGTTCCTTGGAGGTAGGCGGCCTTCAACGGATAGGGCCTGGCCGTAAGCATCGCCTCGATGGCCAACTGGTAGGGGACGAAGCCGAGCGAGCGCGCCAGCGGATAAGCGTGGCTAAGGATCGGCCGTCCACCTCTTTCCGGGGGCCGCAGGATAAACTCGCTGCCTTTAAGCAGTGACAGGGCCGGTGGCCGGACGTCGCCGCCGGGGGTTTCCAGATTACCGCAGATGGCCGAAAGGATGAGCAGGGCGCGGGCCGCGGCCACGCTGTCGGCCAACTGGTCCAGCGCATTACCCCACTGAAGGCAGGCGGGCCGATTGGCCGCATAGGAGCGGGCGGCGGCGGCGATTTCCGCGGCCGGTACCCAGGTGACCCGGGCGAGGCTTTCAAGGGAGTAGCGGGTCAGCCTGCTTTTCAGGTCCTGGAAGCCCACCGTCCATTGGCGTACGAAAGTATGGTCGTAACGCCCCTCTTCCACGATGACTTTTAGCATCGCGAGGGCGAGGGCGGCGTCCGCGCCCGGCCGGAGCCGCAACCAGTGATCGGCTCGCGCCGCCAGGGCAGTACGCCGCGGGTCGACGACGATCAGCTTTGGCCGCTTTTTCAGAGCTCGCCGGACCGTGGCCGCGAGCACGCCGTCCGCGTTGGTCGCGGTCACATTGCTGCCCCAGACAAGGATGCAGGCGGGTCCCGCCGTATAATCGGGGAGGGGGTAAAAGCCACAGGTGAGCAGGCCGGCGGCCACGCGCGGCATGAAGCATACACCCGCCGGGGTAACCACATTCGGGCTGCCAAAGGCGTGGGCGAAGCGAAAAAGGGCTAGGTATTCGAGACCCTTTGGCGCACCTTGCATAAAGGCCACCGCTTCCGGTCCGGCTTCTTCCCTGACGCGGGCGAGGTTGGCGGCGACGAAATCCAGGGCTTCTTCCCAGGTCATCTCTTCCCACGCGCCTCCACCGCGGGGACCGCGCCGCCGGAGGGGCCTGGTCAGACGCTCGGGGGAAGCGAGCCGCTCTTGCAGCGCGGCCCCTTTGGCGCAAAGGTAACCGGCGCTGCCGTGAGGGCAGGCAACGTCGCCCTTAACGCGCTTGAGGCGCCCGTGCTCAACCGAAACCAGGAGCCCGCAGCCGCCGTGATCCATGCCGCCGCAGGAGGTCTTGCTTTCCATGGCGGTGGGTGTACCTCCTTTCTCTTGGCAGGAGTATACCATGAGGGAAAAACCCGGCGCAACGCGCCAACTAAGAATGTGGGGGATGGAGGGTGTCTCGGCGGCCAGGTAACGAGAGCGCCTTGACCAGGGAGGAACTGGTACGGTACGAGCGGCAATTGCTCCTGCCCGCCATCGGTCCCGCCGGCCAGGAGAAACTGCGGCAGGCGCGGGTGGTAGTTGCGGGGGTAGGTGGACTGGGTTGCCCCGCAGCGGTGTATTTGGTCTGTGCCGGCGTGGGTCATCTCGTTCTGGTTGATGCCGACGCCGTAGAGCTCTCCAATCTCAACCGCCAGATCCTTCACTGGGAGGAAGACATTGGCAAGAAGAAGGTGCTTTCCGCTGCCGGCAAGCTGGGCCGCCTTAACAGCGGCGTCCGGCTTGAGCCACTGGCGCTGCGCATCGGCGAAGCGAACGCCGAGGAACTGGTGCGGGGGGCGGATCTGGTGATCGACGCCGTAGATAATCTGGAAACCCGATTACTGCTTAACCGGGCCTGCTACCGTGCGTCCGTCCCGCTTATTCACGGGGGAATTAGCGGCCTCTTGGGCGAGGTGACCACCATCATCCCCGGGAAGACCCCCTGCCTCGCCTGTCTGTTCCCCAAGCCGCCGAAGGGTAAAGGACCCATTCCGGTTGTCGGTGTAACACCCGGCCTGGTCGCCACGCTCCAGGTGATGGAAGCGCTCAAGTTGCTGCTGGGCTTTGGCGAGCCTTTGGCCGGCAGGATGCTCTATGTCAACGGCGAAACGATGACCTTTAGTACCGTAGCGCTCGCGCCCAGGCCCGACTGCCCCGTTTGCCAGGGCGATTCTGTAGCGCCGTAATAGGGAGGAGGCGGGAAAAGTGAGCGTAAAGATCCGCAT
>JACIYD010000236.1 GCA_014360105.1 Clostridia bacterium | reverse complement strand
CTCGCAGTGATCAAGGTCAAAAAGCAAACCTATCAGGAACATATCAACAGATACGGGAAAATGAGAGAGGGTTTTCTGGCGAAGAAGCGGTTGGTGATCCCTGCTGTAATGGCTATGCCGGCACTTTTTCATTTTGAGTTTTTGCCCGTAAGGGGAACCTTACTTTGGTCCGCCGGGGCGATTACCTTTTCCGCCGTCTCTACCACCAGGCGGGCGTCGCGGTAGGCCCGCTCCGCGTCCCGACGGGTGTACTCCTCGGTGGGAATGAAGTCCACGTCGCGGTAGAAGGCAAACTCGCGCTCCTTGCGCAGCCACTTGGAGATGGACGCCAGCTTCTCGGCCCGCCTGGCCGCTACCGGCGGCAAGCGGTCTTTGAACTCTACCACCAGGCCGCCGACGTCGTGCTGCTTGGGCGGCTCTACCCCGATCTGGCGCAGGAGGCCTTTGAGCGCCAGCTCCACCACTTCCTGGGCCTCGCGTACCACGTCGGAATAGGCCTCCTCGGCCAGCAGCACCTCCAGGACCTTGAGGCGCTTCTTGCACTTCTCCAGGTAGCTCTGGGCCAGGGTGCGGTTGGTCATATCTCGAAGACCTCCCCCGGCTTATAGTCCTCCTTGAGAAGCCAGTACCAGGCGCCGCCCCGGCGCACCCGCCTTGCCCCCAGGTCCTTAAGCCGCTTCCGCAGCCGGGCCAGGTAACCGGCCAGGAAGCCGTCCCGGTCGTAGAGCAGGCGGGCGTCCTCCACCATATCCAGGAACAGGAGGCTGCCGGCCACCACTTCTTCCGGGGTCTTGAACACCGGGGCCACCACCGTGCTTACCCCGGCGGCGGCCGCCTTCTTCAGCGCTGGCTCCAGGCGCGCCTCCACGGCCGAGAATTCCCGCACCCGGGCGAGCCGGCCCCGGGGAAGACCGGCCGCCACCACCAGCAGGTCGATATCGGAGTCGAAGCGCGGCGTCCCCCGTCCCACCGAGCCGAAGACGGCCAGAGACACCAGCCGGTCGCCGTAGACTTCGTGCGCCGCCTGGGGTATCGCCTGTAGAAGGTTCGCAAACGTTGCCTGTAGCCTGCCGGGCACCCCTTGCACCCCCCTTCATTTTAACAAAACGGGCGGGCAGGAGCCAGACAACTTCCGCGTCGGTCTCGACGAGCATATCCGAGGCTCATTTGCCGAGGACAGACTGCTTCGGTGCCGCCCGAAGGGGCTCCCTGCGGAACAAGTCTATACGCCTTTCCGTCCAAGAACACAGAGGAAGCAATTATTGGGAGGTGCCGGCGGGGTGGGCAAAATGGTGAAAGCGAAGGCCGGTTCGCACGCAACAGCGGCGGCCATTGTTCTTTTTGTGGTTGGCCGGGGCCGTCAATAGACCGGGTGAGCGATCCCCGGGTGAGCCGGGAACTGGAAGAATTGGCCCTGAGCTACTTCGTGCCGGCCGCCGGGGTACAGGTTAGCTCCCCGGAACTACGGATGAGTTAGCGGCTTTACCAAATGGGACAGGGTGCTGGGCAAGGGGAGGAGCAGCGAGCCTAAGCTGGGAGATGGGGTATGGCCGGGGTTCAACTGTGCCGTGGCTGCGGCGGTCGGTGATGATGAACAAGAAAGGATCTTAGAAGAGCTTAAGCAATTCTCCTTACGGCTTGGGGGTAAGGGCTTTAAGGTCTTTGCTTTTTTTTAGAGCAGAAAGGCTTCGCGCAGGCTCCATCGCTGAGAAATTATACCCGCCGGGAGATCCGGGAATTCCTAAAGGCCGACAAAATTACGCCGGAAGTCGCGCGTCAGGTCGAACGCCTGCTTAACCAATGACTAGAAGGATTAGGGTTTTCTTGGACGCGAGCTGCTGGATAGCGGCAGCGGCGGTCTTGAGTCTCTCCGCCTACAATGGTTTCGGCGGCGGGGGTTGGCCGCAAATATAAGCATGGAGATCCTGACCGTGGCAAGGAAACAGGCCCTGTTCTCCGTGACCCGGAGGCCGCTCCAGGGGACGACGAACCCGAAGAAGACGATAGACACTGAAGCCCTTGCTTCGATTCCCACCAACGTGGTAGAATATGGGTGAGGGAGGGGAGGCGGTTTGGCTTTGGCTGAGGAAGAAACCAGGAAGCAGATCGCTGCGGGCAGCGAGGAGCAGAGCTTCACCTTCCGCACCTCCTTCGACCCGTTCAACATGATCATGCAACAGTTGAGCAGGCTGGATACTAAGGCTGACGACCTGCGCAGGGAAACGGATGCCAAGGCAAGCAAGCTAGAAACCAAGCTTACTGAGCTTTATAAGGAAACCGATACCAGAATAGGTAAGCTAGAAACTACAGTTGCCGAGTTTCATAAGGAAACCGAGGCCAGGATAGGCAGGCTAGAAACCAAGCTTACCGAGCTCTATAAGGAAACCGATGCCAGAATAGGTAGGTTAGAAACCACAGTTGCCGAGCTCCATAAGGAAATCGAAGCCAGGATAGGCAAGCTAGAAACCACGGTTGCCGAACTGCATAAGGAAACCGATGCCAGGATAGGTAAGCTAGAGACTAAGATCGAGAGCTTAGAGACCAGGATGGAGAGCTTGGAACCCAGGATCGACAAGCTGGAGGCCAGAATCGATAGATTGGATGCCAAGATAGACGCCAGAGTAGACGGCCTGCAACAAGAGTTCCGGAATTGCACCCGCTGGATAGTCGGAACCATCGTGGCCGTAGCAGGGGGAGCCATAGCCTTAGCCTCCTGGCTGTTCTAGCGGATCATTGTCGGAAGCGTCGTGGCCCGGGACTACGGCGAGGAACGGCGGCAGGTGACCGTGCGGGTAGTCTTACCAGAGCCGCTACTTCCTTGGAACCACCGTTACTGGCTCAGGGCGGACCACATTTCCTGGCTCGCCACCCGGCCGCCGACCACCTGCGGCGGAACATATAGACCAACGGAGGCGGGCTAACTCACTCCTCAGGTATGGGATGCACGGTAAATTCGGCCGCCCCGGTTACCCGCAGTATTTCCGGGTCCCTGGTTACCAGTTCCCCGCCGAATTCCCTGGCTAGGCCAAGGGCAAAAGCGTCAGCATAGGAAATGCTGTAGCTGCCTTTCAAAGTTGCCGCCAGCCAAATCCGGCTGTTGCTTGCTGGTACCACCCGCCACGGAAAAACCTTGTTCTTTACGTCGGCCTGGAAAGACGCCCCTCCTTTCTTGTAAGACGAATGGAATTTGGGATCAAGAGGTGCGCCTCCGCTCGGACCCACCCTCCCGAGTCGCGGTTTTCATTTCCTCGTAGAGCCATACCATCCGGTCCAGGAACCAAAGTTTCGCCAGATACACGAGCGCGCAACCAAGAAGAGTCGGCCAAACGTCCAGGGCTACCACCCCCCAGACGACGGCGGGAAGAACGCGGCGACGGCCGCCTGGTGCTCACGGTACGCCAGTATATGCAGCCCCACCAGCCTATCCCCGGCCGAAGAGGGCCGGTGGTGGAGGTGGTTAGGTACA
>JACIYD010000235.1 GCA_014360105.1 Clostridia bacterium | reverse complement strand
ATTGCTTGGGCAGGCCGAAAAGTGTCAAAACGAGGGCGGCACAGCATCGGAAGGAGGACGCCCCGTCTATTTCTGTTGTGGCACGGCAATGTTTTCCGGCCACATGCGCACCTGACCCTGAACCACCAGCACCACACCTTGGAGCAGACCTCGGTTGATGAAACGTCGTCCCTGCTCCAGCCCCTGGGCCAAAGCACGGGCCACCGCCTCCGGCGGTAAGGAGCCTACCCGTACCGTTACCAGGTGGCCGGCAATGTCGGTGTCCGGGTCAAGTAACTCTGCCCGCACCTGCTCCACTGCCGGATCGTCTACCAGGGTACTGTTGGCAATGAGGGTAGCACAGGCATCGGCGACGGGGGCCGACGACCCGATGGCCACTGCGGCGGTGGCCACTCCCTTGGTAAAGCTGCGGCCGCCCAGGCCGCTGGTACAGATGCCACCGATGCCGGCGGTGCCTTCTACGGGAATGACAAGAGGCACTTCTTTGCGGGAAACGTCTGCCACTACTCCCACGCGGATGGTGCGGTGCGGCTCCAAGAAGAGGGCGATGTCGCCGCCGTTATCGACAATGACGGTTTTTGCTCCGGCGGCCACCACGGTTTCGCCCACCAGTTCCGCCATGGCTCCGGCCACCGCCACCATGGGTGTCACGTCGGCGGCTCCGGTGCGGCGGGCGGCATCGATCATCCGCCGCAATACGGGAGGATAGGCCTCGCTTTCGGCCACGCGGGTAATCGGCCGGCGTGCCACCTCCTGAAACCGCGCCAGGGCGTCAAGGTTGGCCACGGCAGCTTCCGCGCCCTTTATGGCGGCCTCGGTCAGGGGCACTCCGCCGGCTTCGGCGCGAATAACCATGCTCACCGGACCGTACTCCACTCTTACCCGGCCGGGCGCCTCAAGCAGGTACACACTCGCCGCCACCTTTTTCTAGGCGGGATAAACCGAGAAGATAAAGCGCGCGGTGGTTCAGGCAAAATCACGCGGCTTGCAGATGATCTCGCGTACTTTCGTCTCGAAGAAGGTGTTAGAGTGGGAGGGCAAGATGACCACCGCCGTATCCGCACCGCCGTTAGTGCCGGCGACGGCCACTACGTCCTTGCCGTACGGGATCAGTCCGGCATCGAGCGCCATGCAACTAATCTCGACGCAGACCTTGACCCCTTGCCCCAGCAGGCGCAGGCTTGCCGCAATAATCTCGCCGGGATAGAGGCCGCCGAACTTCAACCGCAAGGCACGGTCCAGCCCGGCCATGAGGTGGGTCGCGGTAAGTACCTTTACCCCGGCGGCGGCGAGGCGTGAACGCGTTTCCGGCGCCATTTCGTCCTCGCCCGGCCGTGCGAAACCAACGTGGTGCGTCACGCAGACCACCTGCAAACCCTTATCCAGGCAATAACCCGCTGTACGGCCGGTATTGGACGCCACTACCAGATGCTCTAACCTAAGCTCTTTGGCCCGGCGTACCGCCAGTTCGACCGTTCGCTCCGTATTTTCCGGTCCCGCTTTATCCCAGTACATCGGTTGCCACGGCTGCCGGCAAAGGACATCTGTATATTCGGACCGCCGGCAGCCTTTCTTCCCCCTTCCGTTCTGTTGGCTGTTCCGCATCTTGCGCTTATCCGTCATCGCCAAACGCCGGCAACCGGCGCCGGCCTAATATTGGGTCCGCTCTTCCAAGTGCCGTGTTGCCTCTACGGGAGGCTCTACGTGCACCAGTACGTCGGACACACCCGGAAAGCGTTTCTTGAGGTGCGCGGCGACCGCGTGAGAGAGCTGGTGGGCCTGCTCCAGAGTCAACGTTGGCTCCACCTCAATGTGCAAATCAAGACTGACGTCATCCTGCCGGCCACGGCTGCGCACCGCATGGCAAGACCTTACACCTTCCATGGCGAGGACGGCCTGCTCCACCTCCACCGGCTCGATTACAGCACGATCGCACAGCACCGTTGAAACCTCTCTCAGGATGAGATAACCGGCGCGTGCGATCAAGGCGGCAATAAAGAGGGAGGCGATGAGATCGAGGATGGGGTAACCCAGACGTACCGCCACCAGGGTGCCGAGTACCGAAAGGGAAACGTAAACGTCGCTCAAAGTATGCGAAGCATCTGCCACCAGGAGATCGCTGCCCAGCCTTTCTCCCGCCCGGCGCTCGTAATGGTTGACGGCAAGGTTGGCGAGTACCGTGGTTCCCATGACGGCAAAGCTCGCCCAACCGACCTCGACCAGGTGAAATTGGGAGAGGCGGCTGATTGCCTCGACGATGACATGCTGGCAGGCAAAAAAGAGAAGCCCCGCAATACCTGCGGCGGCAAGCGTTTCGTATTTGCGGTGGCCGTACGGGTGATCGGCGTCTGCGGGCCGGGCGGCAAGGGTGATACCGATCAGGCCGACCACGTTAGACGTGCCATCAGCCAGGGAATGAAACCCGTCGGCGGTCATGCTTACGCTACCCGTTGCCTTGCCCATGAAGACCTTGAGCAGGGCGACGGCTACGTTGGCCACCAAGGTAACTAATAGTACCCGGCGGATTTCCCGGTAGTGGTTCAACAAGGGGAACCCTCTTTCTCGTTTATCGGTAAGGATATTTTAGCACCTTTATATGAGATCGCCAAGCGATGTGTTAACTGACTTTGCTGGCCACGCGTGGCCTCCGGCCGGCCTTAGACCTTGACATGGAGCCGGAGGCGCGCTAAACTAATCTTGCCGGTGCCGAAGTGGTGGAACTGGCAGACGCGGCAGACTCAAAATCTGCTGTCCCTCGGCGGACGTGCGGGTTCGACTCCCGCCTTCGGCACCAGTTTGGCAACCGAATTAGAGGCCTCTCACTGAGCCCGGCCGTACCGGCAGGAAAGACCCGCCCGGGCCGCGGCGCAGAGCTGGAAAAAAGCGGGCTCCGTGGCAGAATCCTTCCGGGCAGCGAAGGGTCACCGGGGGCGGCCCAGGGCAGGGGAGGCCTGCTCCAGGGCAGACTCCTCCCGCGGAAGCGTGCGATGCGGCGCGGCGCACCTTCTGGTCCCCCGCCAGCACATGCCGGCAGGCGGAGCCGGATCGGGAGCGAATAAACAGGCCCCTACCACATGACGGAAACCCCGGTACGCATCCAGACTATCCCGTATCTCTTTTTTTTCGAAGACCTGGCCTGCAGCTATCCGGGTCGACCAGGTCTATTTTGAACTCCCGACTAAGGTCCGTAACCGCGGCCACGGCCTTATAAAAGCGATTATATGGAATGCCCCACGCAGCCAGGTCGATAGAAGACAGCGACCTTCTTTGCACCGAATACGTCTTTAAGCAGGGCTGTCGATTCCCTGGCCACTGCCCACGCCCGGTCCTCCGTGAAGGCCTCCAGGGCCACCTGACCGCCACCGGTAAGGCGCCATCCGGCCGCGGTCTCGGTCACGGTAAAGAAGCCCCAGTAGTAGAAGACCCCTAAACGCGGCTTCTCGCCTACAGCCTCTAGGCCTGCATTTCGCACATGGCAACGTAATTTCGTGAGACCAAGAA
>JACIYD010000234.1 GCA_014360105.1 Clostridia bacterium | reverse complement strand
CGGTATAGTAGTCGTGGAGGATTGAACCTACGATCCGGACAACCGCTTCATCTTCCAGGCCGAAACCCCCTACCCGGTCGGTGCGAATTCCGGGATAGAGGCCGTAACGCTCCAGTTCTTTTACCAGGCCCGCAATATTCTCCTTTTCCTTACTAATGCGGCCCTCTACCAACAGGTATTCTTCGGGGATCACATTCTTATCCCCCTTCGCAATACTTCCTCTCGCAGGGAGGGGCTGGCATCGGCCAGGTCTACCAGGTGGACGGGGAACGGGGCGGCAGCGCTTTCTGCCGCCAGGTACATTTGCCAGTACGAACCTTTAGCCCCTACCACCAGAAGGTCGATATCCGAGGCCTCACCAAACCCTCCCCAAGCCAGTGAGCCGTACAGGTAGACCTCGCTGGCGCCGTAGTCCCTTTTCAGGAGGGCGCAAACCCGGGCGGCTTTCTTTCTGGCCTGGCGGATTCTGGCCGCGTCCTGCTGCCGGCGCCGCCGGACGAGAGCCCGGCGCAGGCGCTGAAACTCGGCTTCGCGCTTCTTGGTGGCTTTGGCGGCCATTTGCCCCCGGCACCCTCCATCATTGAAAAACTTCCCGCCAAACTTGGGGTGGTCTTTGGGGATATACTACGGCAATACCACGTCGGTGTCAACGCGCCCCCCACGGCGCAGAGCCATTCGCCGTCCGTGCGTCCGGCCGGCTTGCACGCGCGGAAAGCCCGCCGTTCTCTCCCGCCGGGGCCGTCCGGGGTCCTTCTTCGGGGATTACGGGGAAATTGTTGGCCTTGATGGCTTGCCACAACCTGCCGTCCCAGCAGGCGGCTAATACGCCATCACGGAAAGCCAGGTGGCAGTGGCAGCGGTGCTGAGGCCAGGGCTAAAGCCACCCACAGGCCGTAACCTGGTTCAAAAAAGCTCACAATCCATAACAAGCGTTACGTCTTGCGCAGCCCGGCCTCCCCATGACCAGGTTTTCGCCCCTTTCGGATTTGTTTTGCCCACCCCTTGGAGTGGACAGCGCGACAGGGAGACCTCGGCCCCGGGAGTCCCACCCGGACGGGAGAACGGCGATTGACAAGCGCAAAACACGGACTTGCGGGGATACCACAGGGCACCCATCTTGCGTTGACTGTCAATCGGAAGCCTTACGGCTTCGCCTCCCGCGATCTGTTAGATGCGGCCTACCGGTTTGTCCGCACTCCGGCTAACGGGGTCACCTACTCGATAAAGCGAGCTTGTTCAAGTCGCGCCAGACGGAGTGAAACGATTCCTGCTGGAAACGGGTCAGCCCGTTATGCACAGGAATCTTTTCGTCCACACGCTTGAAGAGCCGCTTCACCTTTCGGGTCATCCCTTTTCCTTCCCCAGGCAAGGATTTGACCTTCTGGCTCAGTTCTTCTCGTGTGGCCTGGATCTTCTGTTTCAGTTCCTTGGTGATGTTTTCGCGAAAACATATCGCCCGCCGGGCGATCACCAATGCCGCGGCATGGTGCACAATTATCCCGTACCGCTGCATGTATTTCCAGTAACCGATGGTCGACGTGTGCGCCGGCCACACCGGCTTTACGCCTACCCCTTCCTTGAAGGCCTTCCGCATGACGGCTTCAATTATTTTCCGGTACGGAAAGTTCGCCGCCATCCGATTGAACTTCTTATTCGTGTCCAGCCCGTCTTTGCCAAAATCAAGGTTCTCTACCGCCAGGAGTTTGCCCAACGCCTTGGCTATGTTCACCACCACTTGGGCCAGCACGCCGATAAGATAGGCGCGCCGGTACCCCCGGCTGTAGGCCAACTCGGGTATTTTAATATACAGAAACCCGTTCGGCTGCACCGTCACCTGGAATTCTCCGGCGAACTTGGCAAGCGCTTTCGGGTAAGGGACCGCGAAGCCTTCCGGCCACGGCTCCGGCTGGCCGGTGTGACCCACGTTGGCCAAGGCCGCGCCGTCCGGGTTGGCGTCCACGCCTAGGTAGCCCAGGTTGGGGTCGGTAATAAGCTGCGGGGCCTCCACGGTAAAGGTGATGTGCGCCCGGTAGCGGTTGTCCCGCCCCCTGATCAGCTCCACGGAATAGGGGGCGCCGGAGAGAAGAAGGTCCCACGCTTTTAACCGGTGCTTTGGCGGCAGCCACAGAAGCCCCTCTACTCTGGGTGCGTGTTTGGTGTGTTGTACGCCCTTGGCGTCTACCCTGCCCGGTCCAGCCAGGTGGGAAATGTTTACGGCCAGGGTAAATTGCCCGTCCCGGTAGGCGATTTTAATGTTCGGGTTGCCGCCCTTGGTTTCATCCCCCCGGGCGTACAGCCGGTTCCGCCGGGCGTCCCGCCATTCTTCCCGGGTGGCTCGGCCCTTGCAGACCCGCCGCCAGAGGCTCTTTCCTCCAAAGACCACCTTGGGAAGGGTGCCGTTGGCCTGGTGGGCCTTGAACGCGGCCAGCTTGGCGGACAGTATTCTGACCCGGGCGCGCCGCCCGTGGACCACCCGCTTGGCCCTCTCTATTCGGCCTGAATCGCCGGCCTTTACCGCTTTTTCCAGGTCCTTTTCCGCCCAGCCCAGCTTCTTTTTGGCCCGCGCCAGTTTGGCTTGGGTCTCCTTAATCTCCAGGGCCAGCAATTCCTTGTGGGAATTTATGACCTCTTTGGCCCTCAGGATGGCGTCGTCCACGTAGCGGGAGTTCAGGCCGAAAAGTTCCTGACCTTCTTTCTTAAGCTCTTCCCGTGTCCGCCCTTCCAATAGCCGGTTGAAGGCCCAGCGCAGGCAGGCGCAAAATAGCCGCATCTCCGTGGCCAGGGGATCCTCTTTACCACGGCCCCAGCGGCAAACCGCCAGGGCCGGGGCGCTCTCCGGAAACCACTCGCCCTGGATGGTAAACTTGAGACCTTGGTTTTCAGTCTTCTCTTGCGGCACCTTTAATCAGCTCCCGAAACCCCCGGGCTACCTTTTTGCCGCCTCTGGCCCCGTACAGCCGGGCCGAAAAAGAGGTAACGATGGCCAGTAGATCCCTGACCAGTTCGGCATGAGCGTCTTCCGGCTCCTTCCCGGCGGTAGCGACGATCTCTACCCCGCAGTACCGCAGATGCCGCTCGATGTACTCGTACCCAAACCGGGCCAGCCGGTCGGGGTACTCAATCAGCAGCTTCTTGTACTCACCCCGTTCGCCTAGCCGGAGAACGTGGGTCAAGCCCCGGCGCTTCTGGTTTAGCCCGCTGGCCACGTCCACGAATTCTGCCCTGACGGTGAGGCCGTGTTCCCGTGCATACTGGCGTAGCCGCTCCATTTGCCGCTCCAGGTTGCCGGCCTCGGCCTGCTTCCTGGTGGACACCCGGGCGTACAGGACCGCCGTTTTGGGCTCCAGCGTTGCCCCGGATTGGAGCACCCGGTTGAGGTCCTCCATGGAATAGCGGCGCTGGCCCCCGGGTAGCCGGACTGGCTTAATAAGCCCTTGCTTTTCCCAGTTCCGCAGGCTGTTGGGGTGAACGCCCAGCTTCTTTGCCGCCTGGCTGATGCTTAGCAGTTCC
>JACIYD010000233.1 GCA_014360105.1 Clostridia bacterium | reverse complement strand
TACTCGTCTATCCGAGGGGACACCGTACCGAGCGGCTTTTTTTCTACGAAGACGGCAACGGGAACGTAAGGGTATGCGAGTTGGCCAGGCACGGAGACGGGAGCTACGAAAGGCTGCTCAAGCACGGGGTGTGGCGGGCGAACTATACCGACTTTCGACCTTGGCGGCCGGGTGCGGAGTAGCCGGCATGCGGGATTGCGCAGGCTGCACGCCGTCCTCCGCGCGCGGAATATATGCCGGCGTCTACGGGGCATGCCGCCCACGCCCGAAAACCTTTGGCAGGGAGTGACACCATGAACGCCTTGAGCTTTCTCGGCACCGGAAGGTACGAGCCCACCACTTACGTCTGGGTAGATGCCGCCGGAGAGCATACCTACGAAACCCACCTTTTCCCGGAGGCGGTGGCCCGCCTTTTTGAACCGGAGCGCCTCGTCCTTTTCGTCACGCCGCAGGCGCGGGCAGGAGAGCATTTCCGCGTCCTCCAAGAGCGCCTGCAGGAGAAGATCTACCCGGTGGAAATTCCGGAGGGGGGGTCGCGCGAGGATCTGTGGCAGATCTTCGAGGCCTGCGCCGGCGCCGTCGCGGAAGGCGAAGAGATTCTCCTGGACGTCACCCACGCCTTTCGCTCGCTGCCCCTCATCGTCTTTACGGTTGCGGCCTACCTGCGCCGTGCCAAGAACGTCACGGTAAACCGCCTGATCTACGGCGCCTACGAGGCGCGGGACGACCGGAATCGCTCGCCTATCTTCGACCTGACACCGCTTCTGGACCTGCTCGACTGGCTGAACGGTGCCGAGGCCTTTCTACGGCGCAGCGACGCCGCCGTCCTCGCCGGGCGCCTCGAGGACACCCAGCGGCGCCTTTGGCGGGAGCGCGCCGGCGAAGCCCTGCCGCGGAAGCTGCAGGTGGTGGCCGGTGCCCTGCGCCGCCTTTCCCTCGGGCTTCACCACAGCCGGCCGCTGGAGGTCATGCGGGAGGCCGAGCGGCTGCTGCCGCTGCTCGATGAGGTGGCCGCCGAGTCCCGGCGGTGGGCCAAGCCCTTCGCCGTCGTACTGGAACGGGTTCGCGCCGAGGTGGCCGTCCTTGCCCATCCCCGCCCCGGCCTGCTCGACGAAGAGAACCTGGCCGGGCAGATCACTCTAATCGAACACTACCTGGGCCGCAACCTGGTGGTTCAGGCGGTCACCCTGGCGCGGGAATGGCTGATCAGTTGGGCCGTTCTGCGCCGCCGCGGGGGCGACTGGTTGGCGCCGAAGGTTCGTAAGAGAGCCGAAGACGACCTGGGGCAGGCGGCCGCCGTTCGCCGGGGCGAGGCCGCTGAACTCCCTGCCTGGCTGGCCGACCTCCCCCAGGGCGACGACGCCGTAAGCCTCTGGATGGAGTTGGCCGACCTGCGGAACGATCTCGCCCACTGCGGCATGCGCCCGTCGCCCAGGCCTGCCGCAAGCGTGGAGGACCAGGCCCGGGTCATTCCTGCCCGGCTGAGGAGCTTGCTGGCGGGAGGGCCTTCTCCTGCCGTCTGGGGCGGCCGGGTGACCATCGATTTAAAGGAGCTTTACGGCGAAACGGCCCGGCTGGAGGACCTGCCCCTTTATCTTGCGCGGGCCAAGGAGTTGGCCGGCGAGGGCAACGAGGTGGTCTTAACCGGCCAGGCGCCGATCTGGCTCTACCTCGCCGTGGCCCACGCCCTGCACGGCAAGGCCCGCAAGCTCCTCTATTCCTCCCCCGTAACCGGCGAAGTGCTCGTTTTCGACCATACGTCGACCTGAACGGGCCGAGCGGAACACCGGTGGCGACCAAAAGGAATAGCGGAGCAAATGGCGAAGTATATTATGACTATTCTTCCGGCAGAGGGGGGATTGGACATGCCGGTTATCCAAATAGACGCCGGCAGGATGTCCAAGGAGCAGAAGACCGAATTGATCAAAGCCTTTACCGAAAGTGCCAGCCGCATCCTCAATATCCCGGAGAGGGCTTTCGTAGTGCTGATCCGTGAAAACCCTGAGGATAACGTAGGCATCGGCGGCACGCCGCTGGCGGACCGAAGCAGTACCTGAGATCGAGGGCGTTTTCACCACGGACGCCCCGGTGCCGCCAGGCAGCGTGCCGCCTCGCCCGGGGCAAGGAGGGGTCGGCGTTGAGCATTGTTCAGGTACAGCAGGAAGGAACCGGTTCGGCACCGCGGCCTTCGGAAGCGGCCGGGGCGCAGTTCGACCTTAAGGCAAAATTCAGGCAGCTTGCCTGGAGCCCGGCCGGCCTGTCCTTTCGGCTGGTACTGCTGCTGGGCGTTACCTGGCTGGCAGCCGTAGGGGTTGCCGCCGCCGTCTGGTACTGGCTGAAGACCGCTCCGGAGACCCGCATCGTGCTCTCCGCACTGTTCTCGCTACCGGCGGTGGTGCTGCCCGGGGTTCTCTATGCCCGCGGATGGCGGCGGGATCTCGCCGAAGTGGCGCGGACTGCCGAGGAGGGTGCGTGGGGAAAGCTCTACCTCCGCCTCAACCTCAGGCGCAACGACGAGTTGGGCCTGGTGGCCTGGGCCGTGAACCGCCTGCTCAAAGGAGTGGGCAGGGGTGTAGGGCTCACCGGCGAGGCAGGGCAGGAGGTGGGGAAGGCGGTCAGAGGCCTGCGGGAATACTCCCAGACCGCCTACCAGACGCTTCAGGCGGCCCGAGAGGCAGCTGCCGGCATGGCCAGGAGCGTGGAGGAAGAGAGCCGGCTGGTGGCCCAGGCGGCGGCCACAGTGGAGGAGACCTCGGCGAGCATGCAGGAGGTGGCGGCCGCCGTCCAGGCCATCAACCACGCCGCCCAGGAGGCGGCCGAGGCCGGGCGCGAAGGACAGAGTAGCGTGGAAGGCCTCCGCCGGCAGCTGGAGGGCCTGGCGGCCGTTGTAGAGGAGATGGCCAGGCTGGTGGAGGAACTGGGCCTTAAATCTCGTGAAATAGGCCAGATCAACGAGGTCATGGCCCAGATAGCCGGGCAGACCAATCTGCTGGCGCTCAATGCCGCGATCGAGGCCGCCCGGGCGGGCGAGCACGGGCGGGGCTTTGCCGTGGTGGCGGACGAGGTCCGGCAACTGGCGGGACAGGCCGCCTCCTCGGCGCAGAGCATCTCCGACATTCTCGGCGACGTGCAGGCGCGGATTGCCGCCGCCGTGCAACTGGCCGAGAGCAGCAAGCAGAGCATGGCCGCAAGTACCGGTGCCCTACATAAAGCGGAATGTTCCTTTGCGAGCATCGCCCGCCACGTGCAGGAAATCGCCGGGCAACTGGAAGGCATCTCGGCCGCCACCCAGGAAGTCTCCGCAGCCGGCCAGCAGTTGGTGGGTACGGTGCAGGATCTCGAGCGCCGGGCCAGCAAGAACGCCCGCGGCAGCCAAACGGTGGTTGAGAGCCTTGTGGCCCAGGAGGCCCGGCTGGGCGAAGTAGGCGAGCAGGTGGCGAGACTCGAGCAACTCGGGGGCCGCCTGCTGGAGCTCTTCGACATGTTCCAGCTAAAACAGGGAGCCGAACCCG
>JACIYD010000232.1 GCA_014360105.1 Clostridia bacterium | reverse complement strand
CTCATTGTCCACCACCGCTACCAAGACGCCAGCCTCCATTTCCTCCAAAGCCTTCTTGGTCTGGAACACGGGCTGGGGACAGCTCAGGCCACGCGCGTCGACGATTCTCTCCATCTCCTTCCGCACCCCTACCTCTAATCCCCGTATCGTCCAAAGTGCCGTCTGGCGGCTCGCTACGGCGCCGCTACGAACGACTTGAGCTGGCTTGCTGCCCAGACGAAAAGTTCTATCAGGCGCGGCGCCAGCACGGAATGATTGAGAGCCGCCCGGAACGGCCCCTCAACTGCAGCGGGGCCTCCTAGCTTAAAGAAGAACGCCACTACGCTCAGGCCAAGGCCGAGAAGGACGGCGGCAATCGAACCTCCGAGGAGAAAGCCGACAAGGCGGTTCGCTATCCCTAGCGGCGTGCGGTTAAGGCCGTGGCTGACCAGCGAACTCAGCCAGCGTACCAGCCCGGTCACGAGGAGGAAGAGGACGCAAAAAGCCACCATCGTGGCAAAACCGCGGCTCAGCCACTCCCCGAAAAGCGGCCCGACCGGGAGCGTGAGGCCGAATACCTCCGCAAGGGGAGAAGCGGTGAGCGGGTTGGCCGTACCGTTGCTGCTGGCCGCCGTACCAACCAGCCAGGAGGCCAGGCGCTCCGCCAGCAGAGGAAAGGAACGCACGAAATGTTCCGCTGCGGCCGGCGCGTATGCCACCGCGACCCCCAGTCCCACTGCCAGGGCCACCAGGCCGCCGATCTCCCTGACGGCACCGCGCTGCCAACCGCGCGCGGCCGCGACCAGCAGGATGAGCAATAAAATCCAGTCAAGCCAGTTGAACAAAAAGGCCACCCCTACTTAAAACTATGTGCTTCATCGGGAAAGCGCCCTTCACGCACCTCTTGGATATATGTCTGGAAAGCATTGATAATCGGTTCACGCAGTTGGGCGTACTGCTTGACGAAGCGGGGTACAAAGCGGCGGAAAAGACCCAGCACGTCGTGGTAGACCAGTACCTGGCCGTCGCAATCTGGTCCGGCGCCGATACCGATCACCGGGATGGAGAGCGCGCGGGTGATCTCTGCCGCTAACCCCATGGGTACACACTCCAGGACCAGGCTGAAGCAGCCCGCCTCCTCCAACGCCTTGGCGTCCTGGACAATCGCCTGGGCCTGGGCGGCTTCCTTTCCCTGCACGCGGTAACCGCCCAGTTGCGTAGCCGTTTGCGGGGTAAGGCCCAGGTGCCCCTGGACCGGGATGCCCGCTTGCACCACCGCCTGCGCCACGGCGACCATGGCGCCTCCGCCTTCGAGCTTGACGGCGTCGGCACCGCCCTCCTTGACCAGGAGGCCGGCGTTGCGGATCGCTTCCTCCCGGCTCACCTGATAGGAAAGGAAAGGCAGGTCCGCGATAACAAAGGTGTTAGGCGCGCCGCGCACCACCGCTTTCGTGTGGTGCAGCATTTCCGCCATGGTCACTGGTACGGTGCTCGGCAGCCCCAGCATGGTCATTCCCAGGGAATCCCCGACGAGAATCATATCTACGCCGGCTTCTTCTACCAGTTGCGCCTGACCGTAGTCGTAGGCGGTGAGCATGGTGATCTTCCGTCCCTGCTGCTTCATTGCCAGCAGTTGCGGGATGGTAAGCTTTTCCTTGGCCACGCGCGATCACTCCTTCTGGGCATGCCCGTTTTCAGGGTTTGGGCTGGCCTTGCACCCGGCTTGCCTAAAAACCTAGGGCTATTTTATCACTTTTTTCGCCCAGGCCGCTAAGGAATCCTCTTTTCCCAAGAAAGAAAAAAACCCCCGCTCTTGGGGGGAAGTTCAAAACGCCTAGGGCCGTAGCAATTGACCCAGACTAGCTCCCTGCACCCTCCCCGTAGGACGCCGCTCTGGCAAAAATCTGTTGCGCGTCTGCGCAGGGTTTGGAGAGCCAGCTCACCACCGGCAGGATCAAAAGCGGCGCGAGGATTCCGGCGACGCCGGCCAATGGGACGACGCCCGGGTCCAGGCGGAAATAGAGAGACAGCCCGACGGCCAGGGTAATGCCGGTAAGACTGGCCGCCCAGGCACCAGCCCTGGTGGCACGCGGCCAATAGAGACCGTAAAGATAGGAAGCCATAAAGAATCCGGCCACCGCTCCCCAGGAGAGTGCCATCAGCGAAAGGATGATCGCGGGGCGCGTGATGGCGATGACCAGGGAAACCCCCACGAAGAGGACGCAGAGGAAGCGCATCAGGAAGACGCCCCTCTTTCCCTTAACCTTTTCCGGCCAGTAAACCTCAACAATGTCCATGGCGATTGCCGAGCTGGATACCAGCACAAGCGTGGCCAGCGTCGACATTGAGGCCGCCAGGACCAGCACCACGATCAGCGCTCCGCCCGCGCCCGGCAGGATGCGGTCGATGATCAGCGGCATTATAAGGTCCGCCGCCGGCTTGCCCCCCACTGCGGGCATGCTCTCAAAGAAGAGCCGGCTGAACGCGCCCGTGAAGTAGGCGGAGAAGCCGATCAGTAAGCAGAACACGGTGCATATTACCGTGGCCTGCGCGATGGAGCGCGGGTTACGGCAGGCGCAGAAAGGCAGAATCATCTGCGGCATACCCCACGGACCAAGGCTGGTAATCAGCACCAGTGAGAGGAGCGGAAGCAGCCCGCCCGGCCCGACAGGTGCTACCAGACGGGGGTCGATGGCGGCCAGTCTCTGCATGCCTGTAACAACCCCGCCGACGGCCGGGTCGGCCAGACACCGGCCCACCAGGAGGGCACAACCCACCACCATCACGGCGGCCTGAATCGCGTTGGCCAGACTGACCGCAAGGTAGCCGCCGGCCGCCATATAGCCGGCCGTAATAACCGCCATCAGCACGATGGCAACGACGTAAGGAATTCCCATGATCTGCTCGAAGAGGTAGCTGAGACCCATGAACACCGAAGCAGAATACGGGATGAGAAAAACAAACACCACTATGGCCGCTGCCAGCCCCAGCGCCGGGCTCTCGTAGCGCCGCCGGAGGAACTGCGGCAGGGTCAGCACCCCAAGGGCCGAGGTCATGACCCAGGTCCGGCGCGCCAGGACGCGCCAACAGAGGAAAGCGCCCAGCAACGCGTTCCCGACTACCACCCACAGCGCCGACAGCCCGAAACCCCATCCCACCTTGCCCGCATAGCCGACAAAGATCACGGCCGAAAAGTACGTTGTACCGAACACTAGGGCCGACATCCACGACCCCACGCCCCGGTCGGCCGCAAGGAAGCTGGAGGCGTCCTCGCTCTTCTGCCTCACCAGGAGCGCCACGGCCGCCAGTACCGCAAAGTATCCGATGAGTATCGCAAGCTTCACCGCATCCTCGCCGTCCCCCTGCTATGCCTGATCCCAAATTCGCCGAAGGAAAAGGGCGGGGCGCCGGGAGGAGCCCCGCTACACGCCCCGCCCTACCCGCTAGTCTCTAAAAGGAGCCAGAGTCTGGTCGATCAGGTCGTCAGGAATATCGAAGACATGGTTGTGCGGCGGCAGTTTTTCCATCCGGTAGAACTCCGGGAGCC
>JACIYD010000231.1 GCA_014360105.1 Clostridia bacterium | reverse complement strand
GCGTGACCCCACCCGTGGCGGGCTGGCAACTACCCTAAAGGAAATTGCCCAGAGCTGCCGGGTGGATATCTGGCTGGACGAGGCGGCCATTCCGGTACGCCCCGAAGCGCGCGGTCTGGCCGAAATGCTGGGGCTTGACCCCCTGTACCTGGCAAATGAAGGCAAATGCGTGGCACTGGTTACGGCGGAAGAAGCACCGCGGCTCGTGGCGGCGCTGCGGCGGCATCCCTTGGGCGAGGCGGCGGCGGTGATCGGCGAGGTACGGCCGGGCCGGGGCCAGCTCTACTTGCGAACCGCCTACGGCGGCACGAAGCGGCTAGAGATGCTTGCCGGCGCTCCGCTCCCCCGCATCTGCTAGTCGGGGAAGGAAATGGGTAAGGACGACGGCGAGCGCGGGGAGAAAGCTGAGGAGAGAGAGGGCAACCGGAACGCCCCAGGCATCGGCCACGGCCCCCATCACGGTCACGCCCAGGCCGCCGGTACCGATGCCAAAGCCGAGCATTAAGCCGGAGGCGAGACCGACGTGCCGCGGCAGGAGCTCCTGGCCCAGAACGACGGTGACGGCAAAAGTAGAGATAACGAGAAAGCCGCTGGCGGCAAGCATGAGGTGAAGCCAGAAGCCGTGGGCCGCCGGAAAGAAGTAAATAAGGGGTACCTGCGCGGCCAGGGAAAGGGTGACGAGCGTCTTGAGGCCCCAGCGGTCGGCCAGGGGCGCGCCCACCAGCGTGCCGAGAGCCCCGCTGAGGAGGAAGACCGTCTGCAGGTCACGTGCCAGCGTTTCGGAGCCGCCGAGATAGGTGACATAGTATAGCGGAATGTAGTTGGTGAGCCCGGCGTGCACCCAGGAGCGCAGGACGACGATGGCGATGAGGGCCAGCACCGGCGCGTAGCCGTAGGGCAGGTTGCCGCGGCGTTCTGCGGCGGCCGCGGACCCCGCGGAGGGGTTGGCCACCGTAGCTGCGGTGGCCTCCTGGCCCGGCCCGGAGGCAACGGCACCGGCGGGCGACAGGGCCTCCGGCGAGCCCAGTCCGCGGATCCGGGGCAGCAGGAGACAGAGGAGGAGGAACATGGCGACCGCAGGCCAGACAAAGGTCAACGAGCCGGCGAGGCCCGCGCGGGCGTAGCCGTAGGCCGCCAGGAGGGGGCCCAGGCCGAAGCCGAGGTTGCCGCCTACGGAGAAGACGGCCATGGAGGTGGCGCGGTAGCGACCGCTGGCGCGGCGGGCTACCTTCGAGGCCTCGGGGTGATAGGCGGCCACACCCAGCCCGCTGAGGACCACCAGGGCCAGCAGCGGAGCGTAACCCGGGGCAAATCCGGCGAGGCCGATACCGGTCCCGGCCAGGAGGCACCCGGTGGGCAGAAGCCAGCGGAGGCTGCGGCGGTCGCTCCAGTAGCCGAAGAGCGGCTGGACGATGGAGGAGCTCAGGTTGCTCAGCAGAACAACAACGCCCACGGCAGTATAAGAAAGGCCGAAGGCCTCCTTAAAAAAGGGTAGAAGAAAAGGCAGGCCGCCCTGGGTCAGGTCCACGACCAGGTGCCCCAGGCTCAAGAGAAGGAGGATGGATAGCCGCACTTTGTTTCCGTCTCCTGCAATGTTCTGTGCTTCGGGGCCGGTGCTGTTGCCTCCATCTTAGTCCAGCGACCCTGGTAAAGTCAAGCAACAACCCGGACGCGCCTCCTTATAGTACAGCCGGCCGGCGGCAAGGCAGCTCCTGCGGTACCAGGAAAGCAGGATTTTCCGGGAAGGAGGGCGAATCTTTGTTCGGAGCCAAGTGAAAACAGGAACAAGGAGGTAAGGAAATGTGGCCAAAAGCATCAGAGTAGCGCTCCCGGCGCGAGAAAGCGTGTGGGACCGCTGGTTTCACCTCACGGAAAACGGCAGTGACGTGCGCACCGAAGTTCTGGCCGGCCTGACCACCTTCGTTACCATGGCTTACATTATCCTGGTTAATCCGGTCATTCTCAAGGACGCCGGCATGGATCAGGGTGCGGTCTTCGTGGCTACCATCCTCGCCACGGCCATCGCCTCGGCCTTCATGGGCTTGGTCGCAAACTATCCTTTTGCCCTGGCGCCGGGTATGGGCCTCAACAGCTTTTTCGCCTATGTTATGGTCGGCAGCATGGGGCTGCCGTGGACGGTCGCCCTGGGCGCGGTTTTCCTCTCCGGCGTGATCGCGGTCATCGTCACCCTCACGGGGCTGCGTGAGCTCTTGATCCGTGCCATCCCCACTTCGCTCAAACACGCCGTGGGCGCGGGCATCGGCATGTTTATCGCCTTCATCGGTTTTAAGAACGCCGAATTAATTGTGGACAATCCGGTTACCCTGGTCGACCTGGGCAATTTCCACGACCCGAAGGTCTTGCTTGCCGTGATCGGTCTGATCATCACCGCCGTGCTGGTGGCGAAACAGGTCAAGGGTGGCATCATTTTGGGCATCCTTATCACCACCTTCATCGGCGTACCCATGGGCGTTACCCAGCTACCCACGAGCCCCATCAGCGCGCCGCCAAGCCTTGCCCCCGGCTTCCTCAAGCTCGACATCCTTGGCGCCCTGCAGCTCGCCCTGCTCCCCACGATTTTCTCCCTCTTTTTTGCCGATCTCTTCGATACAATTGGGACCTTTGTCGGCGTCGCCGGGCGGACGGGCATGATCGACGAGCAAGGCCGCCTCAAGCGGGGGAACCGCGCCCTTTTCGCGGACTCTCTGGGTACGGTCTTCGGCTCGCTTTTGGGCACGAGCAACACCACCACCTACGTGGAAAGTGCCGCGGGTGTGAGCGTGGGCGGCCGGACGGGCCTTACTGCCCTGGTGGTAGGCCTGCTCTTCCTTCTTGCCTTGCTTTTTTCGCCCATTGCCTTGGCCGTGCCGGCCCAGGCTACCGCACCCGCGCTGATTATCGTGGGCGTACTCATGGCGGCGAGCCTGGTGGAAATCGATTTCCGTAATTTCCGCGAAGCCTTTCCCGCCTTTGCTACGGCCCTGCTCATGCCGCTTACCTTCAGCATTTCCCTGGGCCTTTCCATCGGTTTTATTGCTTACGCACTCATTAACCTCTTTACGGGTCGGGCGCGAGAGGTGCACTGGCTGATGTACGTCCTGGCCGTTTTGTTCGGGCTGTACTTTGCCTTTGTGAGATAATTAGAGACTGGCGCCAACGAGGGAGCTAAAGACCGCGAGGAACAAACCGGGGATAGACCACCGCGGGTGCGGCTTGACTCGAGTAAAAGGGTCGGCTATAATGGGGTTACAGGTGGTGGGCGTGTAGCTCAGCTGGGAGAGCGTCAGGTTCGCATTCTGAAGGTCACGGGTTCGAATCCCGTCACGTCCACCAGTTCTATGGGGCTGTAGCTCAGCGGCGAGAGCGCCTGACTCACATTCAGGAGGTCACAGGTTCAAGTCCTGTCAGCCCCACCAGGAAAATCAAGGGTTAGCGGGTTTGGCACTTGTTTCCAGAGGTTGTTTTGATGCAAGTTTGATGCAACCGCCCCCGCAAGCCACTCAGGCCACAGCAAAAACCGCCAGGGTGCCGGCCTGGCG
>JACIYD010000230.1 GCA_014360105.1 Clostridia bacterium | reverse complement strand
AATGCCCCGAATCTAGGCCGTGCCCCTGGGGTAAAAACTTATTTGCCTTGGCCGTAATCGCTTGCTAGCTCTGGCCCGGCCGGTATGGCAAATGGCTCCTTCTGCCTTATCCCCGGTTTGCCTCTTGCGGTTTTTGGCTCCCTCGTTGGCGCAAGCCTCGTGCGCCGAATTGAGGCTTGCGCTGGGCCTGAGGCGAGCCCGCGACTCGTGTGCTCTCCCTGGCGACACGACCAGCTTGGCCGTCCATGGCCTTAGGTCTTGCGGCCTCGACCGCGTTAACGCTGGTTTTCCAACGTCTTGCTCAGCTCGCTTGGAGCAAATCCCAGACCCGCCCCCTGCAATTTCCTACCTTTGTCCGGCCCCACGCCCCATGGGCTCTCCCGCGAAAAGCCCTGCCCGCCGCGGTGTTAAAAGTCTTACGCTGGGAGCCTAAAACCGCCCGGCAAAAATGGGGATACGTGGGTTTGCTCCCTTCCCCAAGCCGACTGCCTCGCCTAGGCGGGGACTGCACTGCGGCAACGGGCCATGAGCTCGCTCCACTGGCGATCTACGTCGGCCTGAATGGCCGCCAGTACCTCCTCGTTCCCCTTGCCGCGGAAGAGATGGGCAAAGCGGCCCTGCATTTTCAGCCACTCGGCCACCGGTAGCGGGTTGGCAACGTTCACCGTCAGGCGCCATTCGCCCTTCTCCACCTCGTAGAGCGGCCAGAACCGGGTGCGCACGGCCAGCCGGGCAATCTCAATCGTTTTCTCCATCGGGAAACGCCAGCCCCGGTGGCAGGGCGCAAGGATGTTAAGGAATACCGGCCCTTCTTTGGCGTATTCCCAAGCCTTTTCCGCCTTGGCCACCGTGTCCCGCCAGTGACTGATGGCCGCCTGCGCCGCATAGACCACATGGTGCTCCGCCATAATTGCTGTCAGGTCCTTCCGTCCCTCATGCTTTCCCGTCCGTACGTGCCCCACAGGGCTGGTCGTCGTCCAGGCACCCCGTGGTGTCGCTCCCGATCTTTGGATACCTGTATTCATGTAAGCTTCGTTATCATAACAGACATAAATCAGACGGTGGCCGCGTTCCATGGCACCCGAAAGCGACTGGAAGCCGATGTCGTAGGTCCCCCCGTCGCCGCCAAAGGCCACGAAGCGAAAGTCCTCATTAATTTTTCCTTTGCGCTTGAGGGCGGTATACATTGCCTGCACACCGCTAAGCGTGGCCGCGGCGTTCTCAAAAGCGTTGTGAATGTAGCTGCAACGCCAAGAGGTATACGGATAAATGGTCGTCGATACCTCCAGGCAACCGGTAGGACAACACACGACCGCGTGTGCTTCGGGTGGCAGGGCAAGCAGCACCTGCCGCACGGCAATAGGCGCACCACACCCGGCGCACAGCCGGTGTCCCTGGGCGAGAAGCTCGCGCCGCGTACTCAGTTCTTCCAAAGTGGCCATCGTTTGGTCCTTCCTTTCTTTCCGCGTCTTAGGCGTGGAGACCGAGATACCGTACCGGCAACATCGGTTCAGGCACGGCCGGCATCGCCGCCAGTTCTTCCAGAGCCTGGTCCACCAGGGCCTGGGTCAAGTCCCGCCCGCCGAGACCGTAAACGTAATTGACCAGGCGCGGGCGATGCGCTTGCCCATAAAGGGTAGCGGCAATCTCTCCGCAAAGCGGACCTCCTTTGCCTCCCGCAAGGGTAACGGCACGGTCGAAGACGGCCACCGTCTTGAATTCGGCCAACCTCCGGGCCAATTCTTCCCCCGGCCAGGGCCGAAATACGCGGAGCTTCAGCAGTCCGATCTTTGCGCCCCGGGCGCGCCATTCTTTTAAACGGCTGCGAATGGTACCGCAGGCGGAGTTAAGGGCAACTACACACGTCTCGGCTCCTTCGAGGCCATACTCCTCCCAGAAGCCGTAGCCACGGCCGGATACCTGCCGGTACTCCTCCCCTATTTCTTTAATAACCGTCAGCGCCCGCGCCATTGCCTCTTCTTGCGCGCGCTTGGCCTCGTAGTAATAGCCGTAAAGCCCGTCAAACATGCCGATGCTTACCGGCTGCGCCGCATCCAGCAGGGAGTAGCCGGGCAGAGAGACGTAGTCGCCGAGGAAAGCCCGGGCCCGGTCGTCATCCAGCACTTCTACCCGGTCGATGGCATGCGAAATAATAAAGCCGTCTACGCAAACCATTACCGGCAACCTTACCTCGGGGTGCTCGGCAATGCGCACGGCCTGGAGTAGGTTGTCATAAAGCTCCTGCGCGTTCTCCGAATAGAGCTGAATCCAGCCGCTATCGCGCGCACCCATACTGTCGCTGTGGTCGCAGTGAATGTTGATGGGTGCCGAAAGACTCCGGTTGACGTTGGTCATCACGATAGGGAGACGCAGGCCGGCGGCGACATACAGTTCCTCCCACATTAGGGCCAGGCCCTGGGACGAAGTGGCGGTCATTACCCGGCCCCCCGCGGCCGCCGCGCCGATACAAGCGCTCATGGCGCTGTGCTCGCTTTCGACGTTGATCATTTCCGTATTTACCACACCATCGGCTACATACTCGGCAAATTTCTCAACCACCGCCGTCTGGGGCGTAATGGGATAGACGGCCACCACTTCCGGATCGATTTGGCGCATGGCCTCGGCCGCGGCATCAGTCCCTACGATGGCTAGTATTCTCGGCATATGCGTTCCCCTCTCCCCCTTCGCCCCGCTTATTCTTGGACCAGGTGCTCGTCTACCAGGCGCAGGGCCTTGCGGCCGCATTCGGTGGCGCAGATACCGCACCCCTTACAATGCTCGTAGTCGATCCCGGCCATTTTCCCCTCTTTTACCACGACCGCCGCGTCGGGGCAAAAAATAAAACAAAGAAGGCAACTGTTGCACCTCTCCTTTTCCCATACCGGCCGCTGGGAACGCCAGTTGCCCGTTCTTACGAGCACGCTGTTACCCGGTGCCAGCCCGGCCAGCCCCAGCGGGTGCCGTGACCAGGGCCAGGTCTCGATTCCCCCAATCTCCCATTTCACTCTTGCTGCACCTCCGCATATGCCCGCTCCATCGCGGCAACGTTTCCTTCCGTCACTTTTGCCCCGAATTTTGGCGTAAACGACTCCCGCAAATAGCCCACGGCCACCTCCAGCGGAATCAGTCCGAGAACCCTTAGGGCCGCGCCCAACATCGGTGTATTCGGCATGGCCCGCCCGATTGTCTCCAGAGAGATGCGCGTGGCGTCCACCGTATAGATCTGCCGTCCCTGAAGACCGAGAGTTGCCCGCAAACTTGCGGGAGACGCGGGCGTATTAACTAGAAGACGGCCGTCCTCTCTCAACCCGCGCGCCACGTCCACCGTCCCGAGGAGGGTGGGGTCCACGACAATGACCAAGTCTGGTTCGTCTACGCCGGTATAAAGAGAAATGGGCGCAGCACTGAGACGGTTAAAACATTGAATTGGCGCTCCCATGCGTTCGGGCCCGTATTCCGGGAAGGCTTGAAAATAGAGGTCTTTTGCCAGAGCCATCTCGGCGAGCAACTTTGCTGCGGTTACCGCTCCCTGGCCGCCGCGGGCGTGCCAGCGGATCTCTGTGATGCCCTCCACCCGATTTGCA
>JACIYD010000023.1 GCA_014360105.1 Clostridia bacterium | reverse complement strand
GAGAGGGGGCGACGGTGCCCGTGCGGGCACCGGGCGGTCTCTCTTTGTTGTTATGTTAAGGGGCGAGGCTATGACCCGGGTGGGGCTCGGTGCGAGACTGGCCGCGGTGGCGCGTTATGTGCCCCCGGGCAGCATGGTGGCGGATGTCGGTTGCGGCGACGGTTCTTTGGCCGTTTACCTGGCAACGGTGCGGCGCTGCCGTGTGATCGCCACGGAGGCGAGCAGAGCGGCCCTGGCCCTGGCCGCCCGGCGCGCCGCCACCTGCGGCGCGGTGTTGGAGCTGCGGTACGGGCGGGGGCTTGGCCCGTTGCGGCCGGGTGAGGCTGGAATTATAATTATAGCCGGAATGGGCGGGATTGCCATCAGCCGGGTGCTGGGCGGCCGGCCGAGCGGGATTTCTCCCCGTTATTTCGTGCTGCAGCCGGCGGCACGGGCCGCTTATCTGCGGTGCTGGCTGTATGCGCGGGGATGGAAGGTGCTGGACGAGGACCTGGTGCGCGAGGGAAAGCGCTTTTACGAAATCCTGGTAGCCCGGCCCGAAAACGGGGAAACGGCCGCGAAAAGGCCCGCCGGCCAGGGCGAGGCCCCGTTGGCACAAGGGGAAGTGGGCCGGGTGTTGTGGGAGAAAAGGCACCCCCTGCTACGCCCCTTCCTGGAGCAGAAGATCGCCGGGTACCGCGCCGTGCTGGCGCAGGCGGAGAAGGGCGCCGGTCCCCGGGCCGCCGCGGCGCGGGCGCGGGCCGCCGCCGTCCTTACGGAGCTGGAAGCACTGGCCGCTACCTGTGACGGCGGCACCCGGGGGCCGCGGTAGCTTACCTAAGGAAAGCACTGGGCCGTGATAGGGCAGGAGAGATGGTGAGAAAATGGGCAAGACCTGCGGTGAGATCATCGCCGTGCTTGAAGAGCTGGCACCTCCGGCGCTGGCCGAGGAGGGCGACCGTATAGGCCTGCAGTTTGGCCGGGCGGATCAGGCGGTCGACCGGTTGCTGCTCTGCCTGGACGTGACACCCGCGGTGGTCGAGGAGGCGGCGCAGCAGGGCGCCCAGATGCTCGTCACCCACCATCCGCCGCTTGGGCGCCCTCTGACAAGCCTTGAGGAGGACAGGCCGGATGCGGCCCTGGCCGCAGCGCTGGTACGCCGGGGGCTGGCGGTTTACGTACTTCACACCAACTGGGACCGGGCACCCGCGGGGGTGAACGCCTGCCTGGCCAGGGCGCTGGGACTGAGTGAGGTGGAGCCGCTGGCGGAGGCGGAAGAAGGGTTCTTTTATAAACTGGTCACCTTCGTACCCCAGGGGTACGAGGACCAAGTGCGGCAGGCACTGGCCGAGGCCGGCGCCGGGGTGATCGGCGCCTACAGCCACTGCTCCTTCCAGACGGCGGGTACGGGGACCTTCAAGCCGCTCCCCGGCGCTTCACCCTTCATCGGCAGCGAAGGGCAGCTCGAGCACGTGGAGGAGTTCCGGCTGGAGATGCTGCTGCCCCGCTACCGTTTGGCGCGGGTACTGCAGGCGCTGCGGCGGGCACACCCGTACGAGGAAGTCGCCTTTGACGTCTATCCCCTGGCCAACCGGCCGGCGGGAGCGGGCCTGGGTGCGGTGGGCAACCTGGCTTCGGCCATGACCCTGGGCGATTTTGCCGGCCGGGTGAAAGAGGCATTGGGCGTTTCGCCGGTGCGGCTGGTAGGGGACCCCGCGCGGCCGGTACGGCGGGTGGCGGTCTGTGGGGGGAGCGGCGGCACCTTATTAAAGGCGGCCCAAAAAAAGCGGGCCGAGGTACTGGTCACCGGTGACCTGAAATACCACCAGGCGCTGGAGGCCCGAGCGTTGGGCCTGGCGGTCATCGATGCGGGGCACGGGGCGACGGAACGGGTGAGCCTGCCGTCCCTGGCCCGGGCGCTGGAGGCGGCGCTGCCGGAGCTAGAGGTGCGGCTCAGTACGGTTGAAGGCGAGCCCTGGCGGTACTGGTAGGCGGGCGGGCTTTGCGCGGCGGGAGAGGGCGAAAAAGGTGGCAAGAAAGAGGCGGCGTAAGAAACTGGTGCTCTACATCGACGGGGCGTCGCACGGCAATCCCGGTCCGGCCGGCTACGGGGTGGTGATCGCCGACGAGAAGGGAACGGTACTGCGGGAACTGGGCGGCAGCCTGGGCATCGCCACCAACAACGTGGCCGAGTACGGCGCGCTCTTGCGGGCGCTGGAGGAGGCGCGCCTGCTGGGCGCGGACGAGATTGAGGTCTACACGGACAGCGAGCTTTTGGCGCGGCAGATCGAGGGCCGCTATGCAGTGAAAAGCCCGCATCTTTGGCCGCTTTACCGGGAGGCAAAGGAGGCTCTTGGCGGCTTCCGCGCGTATCGTCTGGTGCGCATTAGCCGGGAGGAGAACGGCCGGGCCGATGCCCTGGCGAACCGGGGGGCGGCGGAAGCGGAGGCGCAGGGCCTATGATCCCGGGGCCGGTAGATACGGCGGCTCTGGACCGCATCCTGCGGCAGACTGTCCGGTCGCTGGAGCAAGGCAAGGAAGAGCTGTTCGCCATTGCGGAGTCGGCGCGCCAGGAAAGGGACCGCGTAGGGCGGGAACTGGAGAAGGTGCGGGAAGAAGCGCGCCGGGTGGTGGACGAAGTCGACCGGTGGCAGCAGGAGGACCGGCGGGCCAGGCGCCGCCTGGCGGAGGTAAGCAAGGATTTCGCCCGCTACAGCGAAGATGACATCCGCCGCGCCTATGATGAGGCGCGCGAGGTCCAGGTGAAGCTGGTGGTGCTGCGGGAAAGAGAGAAACAGCTCCTCGCGCGGCGTAAGGACCTGGAGTTGAGCTACCGCCAACTGGAGGAGACGCAGGCCCGGGCAGAACGCCTTGTAACGCACGTGGGCGTGGCCATGGACTTTCTGGGCCGCAGCCTGCAGCAGATCTGGTGCTCGGCCGAGCAGGTGCGGGAGGAACCCCGGAGCGCTCTTGCGGTGATTACGGCCCAGGAGGAAGAGCGGCGGCGCATTGCGCGCGGCATCCACGACGGGCCGGCCCAGCATCTCGCGCGCCTGGTGATGCAGGCGGAATATTGCGAAAAGCTGTGGGAAACCAGGCCGCAGGACGTGCCGCCGGAACTGGGGCTGTTAAAGGAGCAGGCGCGGGCCAGTCTTGCCGAGATCCGGAAGATCATCTTCGACCTCTCACCGGTAGACCTGGGCGGGGGGATTGTGCGGGCGGTCGAGCGCTACCTGGCCGATTTCCGGGAGCGGACCGGCCTGCCGGTGGTCCTGGAGGTCCGGGGGTCGCGCCCTAGTTATGCACCGCAGCATGAGATTACGGTCTTTCGGATAATTCAGGAAGCACTAAACAACGTTTACAAGCACGCCGCTGCCCGTGCGGTTAAGGTGACCCTGGAGAACCAGCCGCACTTCATTAGGGCGACGATCGAGGATGACGGCTGCGGCTTTATAGTAGATGAGGTACCATGGGGTGAAACCTTCGGGCTGACCAGCATGCGGGAATGGGCCGGCCTCGTGCAGGGCGAGCTCGAAATCCGCTCCCAGCCGGGTCAGGGGACCAGGGTATCCGTAGGCATTAAGGTATGAGGGGGAGGGTAGAGATTCATGGCCCCCATTCGGGTGCTCATTGTTGATGACCACCAGCTCATCCGTGAAGGCTTACGCAAGGTACTCGCCCTGCAAGAGGACATTGTCGTGGTGGGTGAGGCCGCGACTGGCGAGGAAGCACTGCGGCTGGTACGTACCCTCAAACCCGACGTGGTCCTGCTCGACATCAACCTCCCGGGGGCCGACGGGATTAAGGTCTGCGAGGCGATGCAGCAAAACGGGGTAGCCAAGGTGATTGCACTCACCATCTATGACGATGACGATCACGTTTTCGCCGCGGTTCGGGCGGGAGCGAGCGGCTATTTGCTCAAGGACGTCAATCCCGATGAGCTGGCCCGCGCCATCCGCGCGGTGGCCGCGGGCGAGGCGGTGATGCACCCGCGCGTTACCGGCAAGGTAATGCGGGAGTTTAACCGCCTGGCGGCGGAGCTGGCCTTGCTCGCGGGAGTCTCCTTGACCAACCGCGAGGTGGAAGTGCTGCGCCTGGTGGCCATGGGGTACTCGAACAAAGATATTGCTGCCCGGCTCTTCATCAGCCAGAAGACCGTAAAGAACCACGTGACGAACATCCTGCGGAAACTCCAGGTGGAAGACCGCACCCAGGCGGCGGTCTGGGCGGTGAAGGCGCACCTGCTTTAAGGTGATCGGGTAATGGCGGGTGGCGCGGTTTTGGGACCTGGTCCCAAGAGAAAATGGGACGGAAGGCCACTGGCAGAACGGCGCCGCTGCGCTATATTGGAGATGTTCTAACCTCCCATAGGGCACGTTTGATGCCAGTTTCCCGGGCGGCCTTGCTGCGGCGAGCGCCGCCGCTTTTTTCTCTATGGCCGAAAGGCCTTAAAATGACCAGAATAGCCGACAAAGAGGGCAAACCGCCATTCCTAACGCTCCCTGAAGGTTGTTGCCATCAAGACCGGCCTATTATAAAATAGACAGGAGAGCACTATTGAGCGTACCGACCGGTCTCATTTTCGTCCCGGCCACCGCCATTTAAAACCAGACAGGGGGTGGTATCTTGTCCCTGCCCGGTAAATCTGTTCCCCCGGCGGTGATACTGGAACGGGTCAGTAAGGTTTACGACGGTTCCTACGCCGTGCGCGACCTGAGCCTAGAAATCGCCCGCGGCGAGCTGGTGGTGCTCATCGGTCCGAGCGGCTGCGGCAAGACCACCACCCTCAAAATGATCAACCGCCTGATCGAGCCGACGAGCGGCCGCATCTATATTGACGGCCGCGACATCAGCACGGTTAACCCTACAAAGCTGCGGCGCGAGATCGGTTACGTCATCCAGCAAATCGGCCTTTTCCCCCACCTCACCGTAGCCCAAAACATCGGCTTGGTGCCTTACTTGCGCGGGGTGCCGCGGGCCCAGCGGGAGGAGCGGGTGGACGCCCTCCTGCGCCTGGTAGGCTTTGAGCCGGAGTTATATCGCGACCGCTACCCACGGGAACTCTCGGGGGGCCAGCAGCAGCGGGTGGGCGTTTTGCGCGCCCTGGCCGCCGACCCCGACCTGATTCTCATGGACGAACCTTTCGGCGCGCTCGATCCTATTACCCGCGAGCAGTTGCAGGACGAACTGAAGCGCCTGCAAAACACCTTCCACAAGACCATCGTCTTCGTGACCCACGATATGGACGAAGCCCTGAAGCTGGCGGACCGCATCGTGCTGATGCGCGAAGGCGTGGCGGTTCAGGTGGGTTCGCCGGAGGAGCTGTTGCGCAGCCCGGCCGACGAGTTTGTGCGCGAGTTCATCGGCAAGCGGCGTCTGGTGCGACATCCCGAGGAGGTGGCGGTGGGCGAAATCATGGTAGCCGCCCCGGTCACCGGCACACCCCGCATGGGGGCGGCGGAGGCTTTCCAGAAGATGCAGCGCCACCAGGTCAACACGCTGCTCGTGGTCGACGAGCAGGGGGTGCTTCTGGGCATCCTCACCTTACGCGCGCTGCAAAAGGGCATTCGTGAGGGCGGGCGGTCCAGGGTGGAAGAGCTGATGGAACCGGTGGGCGCTACGGCGCATCCCCAAGAGACGGTGCTCCAAGCCGCGCGTTCCCTGGCGGCGAACCGCGCCGGCCTGGTGCCGGTGGTGGACGAGGAGGGGCGACTCCGGGGGGTTCTGACCAATGCCAGTCTGATCAGTACCCTGGTGGAGGTACTCTGGCCCGGCGGGGAGGAGAACGGGACGGGCCACGGCAAAGGCCGCGCGCGGGCGGCTGGCTAGCAAGCAGAGAAGGGAGGGGGCAACAGGCGCATGGAAGTAACCCTGGCCACCTTGTGGCAGACCTATCTGGCGCGGAGCGACAAATTCTGGGCCCTGGCGCAGGAGCACCTGCTAACCCTGGTGGTGCTGCCGGTGGTACTCGCCGCGCTGGTCTCCATCCCGCTCGGCATTCTGGCCACCCGCTACCGTTGGATTCAGGTCCCCTCCGTGGCCTTCGCCAACTTGATGCAGACGATTCCCAGCCTGGCCCTGCTCGCCATTCTCATCGCCCTGGGCTTCGGCATCGGGAACAAGCCGGCCATCGTCGCCCTCTTCCTTTATTCCCTGCTACCCATCCTGCGGAACACCTACACGGGGATCCTTAACGTCGACAGCGGCATTCTCGAGGCGGCCCGGGGTATGGGGATGAGCGCGTGGCAGATCCTCACTCTGGTGGAGTTTCCCATCGCCTTTCCGGTGATCATGGCCGGCATCCGCACGGCGGCGGTGATTTGTGTCGGTCTGGCCACGCTCGCCGCCTTCATCGGGGGCGGTGGCCTGGGCGATTTTATCATTACCGGACTGGGCATGGCCAACAACAATCTAACCCTGCTAGGGGCCATTCCCGCGGCGGCCATGGCCCTAATGCTGGACTGGGTTCTGGGAAAGATCGAGCAGTGGCTCACCCCCAGGGGCCTGCGCCTTTAGGGTACCCGCCGCAAGGCCTTTGGGGGCCAGTCTTATAACATTTCGGGGAGGTCGAAATACGTGTTCAAGCGCAGAAGAAGGCACACGGGAAGTCGGGTCTTGGCGGTGCTCGTTTTGCTTACCTTGACCGCCGGCTTCACCGCGGCCTGCGGTGGAAGGACCGGGAGGGACGAATCCAAGCCGGCGCCCGCGAAGCTGGTGATCGCCTCGCAGAACTACGCCGAACCGCAGATCCTCTCGGAAATGGTGAAGCAGTTGCTGGAGGCTAAGCTCGGGGTGACGGTGGAGCATAAGCGCAACTTTCAGGGCTCCACCGCGGTGCACCAGGCCCTGGAAACCGGGGACGTGCAGATGTACAACAGCTACACCGGCACCCAGTTCACCGGCATTCTCGGCATGCAGGTGACGGACGAATGGAAGGACCGGCGCAAGGTCTACGAGTACGTGCGCGACAAGTTCCACGAAAAATACGGTATTAAGGTCTTCGAACCCTACGGCTTCAACAACACCTACACCCTGGCCGTGCGGCGGGCAACGGCAGAGAAGCTCAATTTGAAGCGGGCAAGCGACCTGGTGCCGCATGCGCCCGAGATGACCGTGGCCACCGACCCCACCTTTCAGGAGCGCAAGGGCGATGGCTATGACGACCTGGCCAGAACGTACGGCTTTAAGTTTAAGAAGGTGGCCGGCATGGCCTACGACCTGATGTACCAGGCGCTCAAGGCAGGGGACGTGGATGTGGCCGTGGCGTATTCTACCGACGGGCGCCTGCCGGCCTTCGACCTGGTGGCGCTCGAAGACGACCGGCATTTCTTTCCGCCCTACGATGCCGTCTTCTTTATTAAGGAAGAGACCCTGCGGCAATTTCCCCGAATCGAGGAGATCATGAAACCGCTCATCGGAGCCTTTACCGAGGAGGAAATTGCCAAGCTCAACCAGGAGGTCGACGTAAAGAAGCGCGAGCCGGCCGAGGTGGCGCGGGAGTACCTGACCCAAAAGGGACTGCTTTGAGGCCGCGACGGCCCGTCTTTCGCTACGGGCCTACCCACGGCGCTTGCCGCTGGCCCGAATAGGCGGCCCCGGCGCAGATGACGACCGGGCATTTGACAAGGAGGGATGGACCATCGGCCGTAAAGCGATGCTCATTTCCATCCACGGCGACCCCCTGGCCGGGCTGGGCGGCATCCAGGCGGGCGGGCAGAACGTGTACGTACGCCAGGTGGCCCTGGGCCTGCAGCACCACGGCTGGGAAGTGGACGTCTTCAGCCACTGGCAGGATGCCGCCGCCCCGGCGGAGGAGAGGCTCGGCCCGAAGGGCCGCGTCATTCGCTTGGCAGCAGGGCGAAAGGGGTTCATTCCCAAGGACGAGCTCTACCAGCACTTGCCGTCTTTTCTCCGCGAACTGAAAGATTACTTGCGGCGGGCGAAAAGACGCTATGAGCTAATTCACTCAAACTACTGGCTTTCCGGCCTAGCGGGCTTGGCCTTAAAACGAGAACTCGGGCTGCCCCAGTTCCATACCTTTCATTCCTTAGGGACTGTCCGGACACGAGAGAGCAGGGCCACCCGACCGGTACCCCCGCGGCGGCTGGCCGCGGAGAGAGAAATCGTTGCAGGGGTTGACTGCCTGGTCGCGACCACGCCCGAAGAAAGGGAAGACCTGGTCAGCGACTACGGAGCCAGATACGAGCAGATTGCGCTGGTGCCCTGCGGGGTGGACCCGGACATCTTTTCACCCGGTGAGCGGTCGGCAAGCAAGGCGGCACTGGGCCTGAAGGGGAAAGACGTCGTCGTTTACGTGGGAAGGCTCGAAGAGAGCAAAGGACTGGGCGTACTGCTGGCGGCCCTCGAGGCGCTAGCACAAAACGACGCGCACTTCCCCGCGCGGACACGGGTGCTGCTCATCGGGGGAGAGCGGTGTGAACGGGAACGGCTGGAGCGTGAGCTTGACGGGCGCGGCCTGGCCGGCTGGGTTTGGGCTCTGGGGGCGCAGCCTCAGGAGGAATTGCCCCGTTATTTCCGCGCAGCCGACGTGTGCGTGGTACCTTCCTACTACGAGACCTTTGGCCTGGTAGCCATCGAGGCGATGGCCTGCGGCACGCCGGTTATTGCCAGCCGGGTGGGCGGGCTGAAATATACGGTGATCGACGGCGTGACTGGTTTCCACGTCCCGCCCCGGGACCCGCGTACCCTGGCCGCGCGCCTGGCCGAGGCCTTGGCCGACCCGGCGAAGTTGGAGCACCTGGGCCAGGCGGCCGCCCGGCGGGTGCAGCACCTGTTTACCTGGCCACGGGTTGCGGAAAGACTCGCGCGGCTCTACGGCGGGGTGAAAGCATGGGACACGCAGGGGACGCCGCTTTCCGTCTCGTTCTAGCCACCGACCTGGACGACACCCTGGTCGGGGACCCGGAGGCGCTGGCCGAGCTGAATTCCCACCTGGCCCGGCGGCGCAGCCGGGTTTTCCTCATTTACCTTACGGGCAGGCACAGCTTTTCCGCCGTCCGCCTCATCTGTGCGGAAGCCCTCTTGCTGCCGGACGTGCTGGTAAGCGACGCGGGAACCATCGTCCGCTACCGGCCGGCATTTCGCCGTGACCGGGCGTGGGAGAGCCGTTTTGCCGCCCGGTGGCCAGGGGAAGAGGTGAGGACCGTCGCTGCCGGCGTTCCGGGCCTGACGGCCCAGGCCATCCACTCACCCTGGCGCTGCGCCTACTATCTGGAAGACGAGCGGGCCCTGCCGCGGTTGGTGGAGGCCCTCGCCGGTCTTGCCGTGCGGGTGGTGGCCACCGGCCGCTGTGTGGACGTCATTCCCGCGGGCGCGGGCAAGGGGGCGGCGCTGGATTACCTGGTGGCGCGCTTCGGCCTGCCGGCGGCGCAACTGCTCGTCTGCGGCGACGGGGGAAACGATCTCGATATGCTTCGGCTCGGTTACCGCGGGGTACTGGTGGGCAACGGGAAAATTTCCCCGTCCTTGCTTCCGCCTACCGTCTACCAGGCGCGGGAGCCCTTTGCCGCCGGCATTCTGGAAGCCCTCCGGCATTTCGACCTGCTCCCCTGAGTGAAAACATACCCGGTCCAAGGCGGCGCCGCGGCCGTGCGGCCGCGGTCTAGGCTTTTTCCCGTTCGGTTTCGCCCGCTACTACGATCAGGGGCACGTGCTCTTCCTTGGCCCGGGTGGAAGCCAGGCTGGCGAGGTTGATCAGGTCGTCCACCGTGGCGGCCGGGGAGGTCTGGGGCCGGGGCGCATGGCGGCGGCCGCCCGCCAGGCCGGCGCAGGCGGACACGGCAGTCCCTTCCGGGAAATGAAGGCGAGAGATTTCCGCCAAAAGGCGGTGCGCCAGCTCTTGCGCCTCGACCAGGGATCTGGTGGTGAGGATGGCGAATTCGTCACCGCCGTAGCGACAGGCGAGGTCGGTGGCGGGTTGCGTCTCCTCCTTGAAGAGGGCCCCCACGGACTGGAGGACGCGGTCGCCCACGACATGTCCGTGGGCTTTATTGATCTGACCAAAGTTGTTGAGATCAAAGAAGATAACGGCCGCTTCCTGGCCCCTTTCCAGCAAATACTGGGCATAGGCCCGCAGGTAGGGCGAGGTGCGCAGACCGGTGAGAGGGTCGGTGTGGTAGCCCAGCCGGTCGGTCAGATCGCGCTTGGTCAGCAGTCCCAGGAGCTTCCGGCCGCGGGTGACGAGGATTCTTTCCACCCCGCTTTCCTCCATCAGCCGGTACGCCTCCCAGAGCGGGGTCCCCTCGGCGACGCTAATGAGGTTGCGGCGCATCACCTGACGCAGTAGACGCTCGGGCGGAACGCCGCGAAGGTCGCGCGAGGTGACCAGGCCCACCAGGTTTTGATCATTCAATATCGGGAGGCAGCCGACGCGCCTTTCCGCCATCCTTCTGGCGGCCGTGGCCACCGTTTCTTCGGGCGTGGCCCAGACCAATTCTCTTTGCATGACCGCGCCTACCGTCTGACCGGTGGAGCCTTCGGTCGCGGTTTGCCGTTCTTCCAGGGCACCGAGAAGGCGGATGCCGGCAAGGGGGCGGGGCAATAGGTCGGCGATGGCAAGGGTTCGCAAAAGCGCCAAAAGTTCCTCCCGCGGGTAAAGCCGGTTGACCTCTTGCCGCAGGACGAGGGAATTAATCCCGTACTGCCCCAGCCCGATGATCTCATAGTCTTCGTGGCTGGCAGCGCTGGCCATGGCGCGTAGCGCTCCCGCACTCAAGGAACTGCCGCTCATCAGTGCAAGAATGTCCCTGCCGGTGCCTGGATCGGCCCGCTCTACCTCAACCATGATTTCCCTCCGGCCGGGCAGGAAAACCGCCAGCCGCACATGCTTCCCCTCCCCGCGGTGCCACTATCAGTCTAACACGTCTTGGCGCAGTACGCAATTCAAGGGTATGCGGCGCGGTGGGGTCGTTCTTGGAGGAGGTGGTCCAGGCTCTGCGCCTCGGTGAGCACCGGGGCGAAAGGGTCGGGTCGCCCGGCGAGCAGGCGAGGTACGCTCGTCAGGTGGTAGCGGCGCGGGTCGTCCGCTGTTTCCGCCAGTTCCTCCCAGGTAAGGGGGAAGGAAACGGGGGCCCCGGGCAGGGGGCGGACGCTATAGACTGAAGCGATGGTCTTGCCGCGTGCGTTCTGGGCGACGTCGAGGTAAACGCGGCCAGTGCGCCGTTCCACCGCCCTTTCCACCGTGCCCAGGTCCGGCCAGGCTTTCACGGCGAGGCGGGCAACGACCGCCAGCGCCTGGCGCACCGCCGCGTAGGAGTAGCGGCCGGCAAGGGGCAGATAGAGGTGGAGGCCGGTGGCGCCGGAGGTTTTCGGGTAGGCCTTCAGGCCGAGCGCGGCTAGCAGGTC
>JACIYD010000229.1 GCA_014360105.1 Clostridia bacterium | reverse complement strand
TCGTCGTAGCGGCGCCCTACCAGGAAGCCTTCGAAGAAACGCGGCGGTTCGAAGATCTCAAGCTTCAGATCCTTGACTTCGCCATCCTCCACATAAACTTCCAGGCCCGTTTCGCCCTCGCAGCGGGCCAGGTAATCGACTTGGACGCGTTTGCGGCTCACAGGGCTTCAGCTCCTTCCTGGAAGGCGGGAGTGGTCCCGGCGTACTTGCGGAAATAACGGGTCACGTCGGCCGCGTTAAGACCCAGGTCGCCAAAGATCCGGGCCAATGAGGGCGCGTTGGCGTCATGCGCCGGTCCGCGGCAGCCCTCGCACGGCTTGCCGTACGTAGGACACAGGGCGCCGCAGCCGGCCGCCGTTACCGGTCCCATGCAGGGCTTGTTTTCGTAGATTAAAAGGCACACGTTCTCCTTGATCTTGCATTCCGTGCAAACCGCGGGAAAGCGCCACGCCGGCGCCGCTCCCAGGAGGCAGTTCTTAATGAGCTCTACCAGTTCGCCCTTGTCGATGGGGCAGCCGCGCAAGTAAGCATCTACCGGCACGTACTGGTCGATACCGTAGGCCTTGGTGGAATGGATGGCCCAGAGCTCGCTATAGACCCTTGCCTCCACTTCGCGCTGCGGTTCCCAGTTCTTAATCGAAGGAAGGCCGCCAAAGCAGGCGCAGGAGCCCAGGGCAACGAGGGTTTTGCAGTCACGGCGCGCCGCTTTTAGCTTGGCGATCTCCTCGCCGCAGGTGACCGCACCCTCGACAAAGCCGATGTCATAAGGACCGGGCGCGTTGTCGCGCTTTGCCATCACAAAGTAGCTGATGTCGAGGGCACCGACCACGTCCAGCAAGACCGGTTCCAGGTTAAGAAATTCCAACTGGCAGCCGGCGCAGGAACTCAGTTTATAGACGGCGATCTTCGGTTTCCCGCTCATTTCTAGCCCTCCCGTCCCGCTAGACCAGTACCGGTTCCGGCAAGAGTGTCAGCTCGGCAAAGGCAAAGACCGGGCCGTCCCGGCAGACGTACTTGGGCCCGAGCTGGCACTTACCGCACTTGCTAATGCCGCAGTTCATGCGCCGCTCCAGGGAGACATAGATCTGGCTAGCCTCAAAGCCTCTTTCCATGAGACCCTTAACCACAAAGCGCATCATGATCTCCGGACCGCAGGTGACCACTAGGGTGTTGGCCGGTTGACTGTCCATTTCCTGGAAAAGGGTGGTCACCACCCCGACACGGTGGGCCCAGGCGTCGCCGTTGGGCACCTGGTCTACCGTAAGCCGTACCTTGACCTTTTCCGTTTGCCATTGCAGGAGCTGGTTGGAGAAGAGCATATCGGCGGGCGTTCTGGCGCCGTAGAGGATCTCCGCCCGGTTGAATTTCTCGGGGTGATTCAACAGGTAGTAGATGACCGGCCGTAAGGGCGCCAGCCCGATACCGCCGGCAACCACCAGGACGTTTCTTCCCTCCATCTGTGCCAGAGGCCAACCGTTGCCGTACGGACCGCGGACCCAAAGCGTATCCCCCACTCCCATCCGCTGGATGGCATTGGTCACCCGGCCCACGTGGCGGATGGTGTGTTGAAAGCTTGCCCGGTCTTCCGCGTCCGAGCTGATGGAAATCGGCGCCTCGCCCAAGCCGAAGACGGTAAGCATGTTGAACTGCCCCGGGGCAAACCGGTAAGCGGCCTGCCTATCGGGATCGGTAAAGGCCATGGTGTAAGTAGTAGTGTCATAGGTTTCGCGCTGAACGGCCAGGATCTTTACCGGCGCAGGTTGGTAGGGATTGGCCACCTTTTACTCCCCCTTTAGGCGTGCTACTACCTCAAGCGGATGGATCCCCGCAGGGCAGTTAGTAACACAGCGGCCACAGCCCACGCAGCCCGGTGTGCCTATCTGGTCTTCGTAGTAATAGAGCTTGTGGTAAAGGCGCTGTTTGAGCCGCGTTTCAAGTTGGGGCCGGAAGTTGTGGCCCAGGGCGACCAGCGAATAGTCCCAGAGGAGGCATGAGTCCCATTCGCGCACCCGTTGGCCATGGTTTAGGTCCAGCTCAAGCTGATCCTTCACCTGGAAGCAGAAGCAAGTGGGACAAACCATGGTGCAGTTGCCGCAACCCAGGCAGTCCTTGGCTAGTTCCCGCCAGGCCGGGTGATTGTAGCTGCCGGCCAGCACCTCACGCATTTCCGTCACTTCCATCTGTTGGCGGAACTGGCGCCGCACTTGGTCGAGCCGCTTTTCCTTTTCCACGACGCGAACGCGCGGCGCCGGCCGCAGGCTGAGGTGGCGAAGCAGCTCTTCACCCGCGTCGCTGCCCACCTCGACCAGATATTCGTTGCCTAGGTCGGTAAGCAGCAAGTCGTAGCCGTCGCGCAGCGTGGGGCCAGTACCCATGAGGTAACAGAAGCAGTTTTCCCCAACCGTGGTACAGTTCAGGGCGACCACATACGTTTGCTGCCTCCGGGCAGCATAGTAGGGGTCTTCGTACTCCAGCGAGAAAACCTGGTCCAACAGGGTCAGCGCATGCACGTCGCACGGGTGCAGTCCGAATAGTACCTGCGGCCCGGCGTCCTGCACTGTTTCCACCTGGTTGTCATGGAAGGAGAACATCGTTTCCCGGGGGCGAATAAGTGCCTTACGCGGTGGAAGAATGGAAGTCTGGTAATCCAGCCGCAATTCCTGACCGCTGGCCAGTTTCTCGAGCACAAACGCTTTCCCCTTTTGCTTTGGGCCGATCACCTGGTAGTGGCGGGCCAGCCCGTCCACCAGCAGACCAACCTCTTCCTTGGGCACCAAGCTCATGGCCGCCCATCGCTCGCTCACCTTTGCTACGGCCACCCAGAACACCTCCCAGAGGAATGTGAACACAAGTACAATCCGCCGTCCAAAACAGCCGCTTCTCCTTACCCTACTAGTAGCTCTGTATGATCATAGCACATTCCTGGATGGGAAAAGAGAGATAAACGGGGCATTTACTGTTAGCCCATGTTTACTAGTTACCGTGGGCGTACTGGCCTCCTAGTTCTCCGCCGCCTCGATGACGCCATGTTCCAGGGCGTAGGCGACCGCCTGCGCCCGGTTCTTCGAGTGCAGTTTGTCCATGATGTTGCGCAGATGGTTCTTCACTGTATTTTCGCTGATAAAAAGGGTCTCCGCAATTTCCTTGTTGGTAGCCCCTCTCGCTACCAGTGCCAGCACTTCCCGCTCGCGCGGGGTCAATTCTTCGGCAGCCACTCCTACCGCCTGGACCCGACCCCGGCGGGCGTAGCCGTTAATAATCTTCTTCGCCAGGCTGGGCGAGATGGGCGCTTCCCCGCGGGTGGCGCCGCGCAACATCTGCACCAGTTGGTCCGGTTCCACATTCTTTAAGAGGTAGCCCTGCGCGCCGCTGCGCAAGGCTTGAAGCAGGTCTTCGTCATCGTCTGAGACGCTAAGCATGATCACCTTGGCCGCCGGCACTTGGTCGCGGATTCGCTGGGTGGCCTCAATCCCGTCCATGTGCGGCATGTGGACGTCCATCAGCACCAGGTCGGGTTTGGTCTGCCGCGCCATTTCTACCGCCTCTTGGCCGTCTACCGCTTCCCCGACGACCTCCATGTCGGGATAG
>JACIYD010000228.1 GCA_014360105.1 Clostridia bacterium | reverse complement strand
GCAAGAGGCAAACTGGGGATAACCCAGCGCCTCGTTCCCTTGTCCGGCGTGTCAGGAAGTGCTAATCTTATTGAGGGGCTTATGCGTGGAAAAAAGGCAGCAGGGGGGCGAAGCGCATCTCTTACCGTGCCGAGTTCGCCAAAGTTCTTGAGGCCCTCGTGGGGGCTGCCAAGGAGGTATATGGGGCACAAAAGAAGATGCTCTGCGGGCCATGGAGGACGCACGCTTCACCGTGCGTTTGGCCGGCCTGGTCATCGGCAGCTCTAAGGGCAGGCGGGGGGTGCTGGTTCTGGCAACGGCGGAGAGCGCGGCTCAGTGGCTGGACGGGCTTCGCATCAACCGGTTTCACGTCGGGCTGATGTTTCTGGTCGGATTGGTGGAGATGTTTTCGGGCTACAATTCCCAGGTAATCGCCTACACCATGCCCCAGATAACGCAGGACTGGGGCCTCAACCCGGTGCTCGCCGGAACCCTTTCCTCTTACGCCTTTGTGGGCTTCATGGTCGGCGCCGCGGCCTTCGGCGTAATCGCGGATCGCATCGGCCGCAAGAGGGCTCTGGTGCTGGCCTTTATCGTGTTCTCTGCCTTTGGGGGGTTGTCCGGCCTGGCTCCAAACTTTACCGTCTTTGTCATCGTCCGCTTTCTGGCCGGGGTAGGCATGGGAGCAGCCTTGCCCATAGCCATTGCATTGGTGGCCGAGTACGCGCCGGCCAGGGCCCGGGGGAGAGCGGTGACGGCCATGACCTGCGGCTTCAACCTCGGCTGGGCGGTGGCCGGCCTCGGCGCCATCCTGATTATCCCCGCTTTGGGCTGGCGGGCCGCCCTGCTGGTCGGCTCCCTGCCTCTCATTCTCGTGCCCGTCCTGTGGCGGTGGCTGCCCGAATCGGTGCGGTTTCTCGCCGAGAAAAGGCGCTACGAGGAGGCCGTGCGGGAGCTGCGCCGCATAGAAGCTGCGGCCGGCGGGCCGGGATTTAACTGGAGCCCGGGCCATTTCGGGGGGTCGGCCCCTCCCGTCCGGAGCAGCTCGAAAGAGATCTTCCGGCACGGGTTGGCGGCTACGACCCTTTTGCTCTGGGCCATGTATTTCCTCGCCTTTCTGGTAATCTACGGCCTTTCCATGTGGCTGCCCACGCTGTTGTTGGCCTCCGGTTTTTCTCTGGCCCAGGGCTATGGATTGGGCATGCTCCAGGCGGTGTGGGCCGTCGCCGGGGGCCTTTTCTCCGGTTATCTCCTGGACAGGCTAGGCCGCAAGCCCGTGCTGGCGGGTTATTATTTCCTGGGCGGCGTGGCCCTGTGCTTGCTGGCAGTAGTTTCGTCCGGCATTGCCCTGGCTGTGGCTACGGCTGCCACCGGGGTGTTCATCATTGCCGCCCCCATTCCCCAACACGTCGTCGCGGGCGAAACCTATCCCACCCATGTGCGGTCCACCGGGGTGGGATGGGCCCTCACCGTAGGGCGGGTCGGTTCCATTTTGGGCCCGATACTGGGCGGAGCCATGCAGTTGGCGGGGTTTGGCCCTGCCCTCAACTTCCTCTTGCTGGCGATCCCCTGCTTCGTCTGCGGCGCCCTGGTGCTGCTGCCGGTTTTCCGCACTCTTGGCAGGGCGCAAGGCGCCTCCCTTGTCGCCTGAGGCCGGCCGCAATGCGGCGCCCGCCGCTCTTCCAAGGTTTCCCCTGCCGCCAGCATCGACCCGGCCGCAAAGAAGAGGTGCCCCGAGCCGGTAAGCGCGCTTGCCTGCGCGGCGTTTCTCGCTAGCAGCAGGAATCTTTTGCCGTACGGCGAAAGATGGAACCGAAATGCCGGGCATCGCCGCGCCTTCCTTGGGCGTGGACAGGGTCCCTTGGGACTGCGGGTCTTCTAAGAGCCCAAACCCGCCAGAAGCGCTGTATTACAAGGCGAAATGAAGGGCGGCCGCCGCCGCGGCGGGCCGGCCGGCCCGGAGCGGGAGATTTTTTGCCAGGGAGTGAGGAATCTTCCGGCAGGATTCGCCCGGCAAGCGGCGAAGCAAATTGCGTGGCGCTAGCCCTGCCTTTTGGTTTTTCCCAGAGGCAGGCCGCCGGGGGAGTGGTTTGTGAAGGTGGGCAAAATCTTATCGCCTTTTGAGAGGGAAGTCGCCGCCCTGGCCAGGGCTGGCTACGGCCGAAGCGGAATAGCTGCCGCCCTTGGCATCTCTCCAGGGACCGTAAAGGTAGTTCTCAGACAAATCCGCTGGAAGCTCGGGGAGAACTGGCGAGACCACCCCTGGCTCGGTAAGCCGGTTCAGGAGTGCGGGCCGACAAACGGTGAGGGCGCACCGCTGCCGGAAGCGACCTTGGGCTTCGCCAAGGCCGCCGCAGCGCAAGAAGCGTCCGAAACGGTAACCGCCGGGCCCGCGCCGGGGGAGGCAACGGTTCGCTGGGAGCAGGAAGCCCGCGAGGGTCGGCGGCTGGCTTCTCTCATACTGGTGTGCGCACGCACCCGGACAATACTCAAAGTTTCCGGCAGCCAGCGGTTTTTTCTCAAGCCGGTTTTGGCCACCCTGGAGGCGGAAGGCCACCTGCGTCTCCTTGCGGCCGACCGCAACGATGTCTTCGCCCCGCCTTGGCTGCCGATTGTCAACCGCGGGCGCAAGGCCGTACGCGCGGCGAGGTACCTGGTGCGCGACGACGCCCGGGTAAGGGCGGCGCTCGAGGAATACTTCAGCGCCGGCTTGGCCTTTTACGTGCAGGGGCTGCTGCAAAGGCTGGCAACGGCGCGAAGCCTGGCCGGTTACTGGCGGCGCGTAAATTTGCCGGGTGCGCGGGAAATGTGGGGCGATGTGCGCGAGGCCTTTGGCCTAAGCGGCGATACGTTCGGGGAGTAAACGCCCCTGCCGCCCCGGGGTACCAACGAGGCGAGCAACTCATGGGGCGTGGCACATGAGAAAAGAGGGAAGAGTTTATGAAGTTCGGCCAGGCCTACGTCACCGCCTGCTACCCCGGGGTGATCAAGGCCTGGCACTCCCACAAAGTGCAGTGGGACCACTTCGTCTGCGTTTCGGGCATGGCCAAGGTGGTGCTCTACGACCCGCGCGAGGAAAGCCCCACCAGGGGTCTTGTCAACGAGTTCCACCTGGGCTACCTCAACCCCGTGCTCTTGAAAATCCCGCCCCTGGTCTACCACGGCTTCACCGCCGAAGGAGGAAGCACCGCGCTGATCGTCAACTTCCCCACGGAACTCTATAACTACCAATCGCCGGACGAATACCGGCTGCCGTACAACGACCCGAGCATCCCGTATTCATGGGAGATCAGGCACGGGTGAGCGAAACAGGTCTGCTTATCGGCTCTTTGCCTATTGAGCGGTGCGTGGTACACTAGCAGCAGAGCAAGTCGAGGAAGCCGCTAGCTTTGAGCCAAGGTTGCGGTTTGCCTCGGGGAGGTGCGCGCGGGCATGGGCCTTCAGAGCCCGCAGGAGTACGAGAATTTAATCCGGGAGAAGCTGCCGGAGCTCCTCAGGCGGCGGCCGGAATTTCGTCATGAAATCATGGGTATTATGGCGGAGACTCTCGCCACCAAGGACGAGCTGGCGGCCATTCTGGAGAGAATGGACGCGCACCAGGCGGAGAGCAACCGCCGGTTTGAGGAGCTGCGCGAAGAGGCCAAC
>JACIYD010000227.1 GCA_014360105.1 Clostridia bacterium | reverse complement strand
TGAAACCCCGGAAGCACTGCTGAACAAGGTCTGGGAGTGGCTCGCGCACCCGCTCCCGCCACCGGGCTTGAGTGCGGAAGAGCTGGAGCGTTGGCGCCAGCTTTTGGGCGAAATTGACCTGGAGGAACTCAAGCGCCTCTTCCTGGAGCGGCTGCGGGAGCAGACCGAAGCCCACCACGGCGGGAGCAAGTGGATCGGTACGGGCGGCACCTCTCCCTTTGGGCATTCCGGCTACCACCCGGCCGGCATCCGCGTGGGGGGCGAAGGGCATGCCCGTTCAGCGGTAAAGATCGCCGCCGAACGCCGTTTTCGCGCCTACCGCCATGACGAAACACTGGGGGTGCGCCAGTTCGAGACGGCTTTGCGCCGGCTGCGGCAGCTCAGCACCAAGGTGGAAGGCCCCAAGGACGAGCTTGACCTTGACGGCACGATTCAGGAAACCTGCCGCAACGGAGGGTTTCTTGAACTGGTCTGGCAGCGCGGCCGCAAGAATCAGATTAAAGTGCTGCTCCTGATGGACGTGGGCGGTTCCATGTTCCCCTATAGCCAGCTCTGCAGCCAGCTCTTTACCGCCATGCACCGGGCAAGCCACTTTCACGACCTGCGGTTTTATTACTTCCATAACTGTGTCTACGACTATCTCTATCTTGACCACACCTGCCACCCGCGGCAAGGGGTGAAGACGGAGTACGTCCTTAAGACGCTAAACCCGGACTACAAGTTGATTATGGTGGGTGACGCCTGCATGGCCCCCAGTGAACTCACCATGCCGGGGGGCATCATTTGGTGGGGTATGTATAACGAAGAGCCGGGCATCGTCTGGCTAGAACGCCTTGCCCGGCACTTCCCTTATCACGTCTGGCTTAACCCTATTCCCGCGGCCGAATGGGATACGGTTTACGGCCACCAAACCCTCAACATGATCCGCCGTGTTTTTCCCATGTACGAATTAACGGTCGACGGTCTGACCGACGCGATCAAGAAGCTCTTGGTGCGGCACTAGAGCCGCTCGATGATCATGGCCATTCCCTGGCCGCCGCCGATGCACAAGGTGGCCAGGCCGAGCCGCTTCTGGTTGCGCTCCAGTGCGTTCATCAAAGTAACGAGAATGCGCGCACCTGTGCAGCCAATGGGATGGCCCAGGGAGATGCCGCCGCCGTAAAGATTAGTCTTTTCGATGTCCAGGTCGAGTTCCTTGATCACCCCGAGCGCCTGGGAAGCAAAGGCCTCGGTCAGCTCAATGATTTCGATGTCCGCCAGGCTCAGACCGGCGAGTTTGAGCGCTTTTTTCACCGCGGGCACCGGTCCGAGACCCATGTAGGCCGGGTCGACGCCCCCCGCGGCGTAGGAGCGGATGACGGCCCGCGGCTTCAGGCCCAGACTTTTCGCCTTTGTCTCGCTCATGATCACCAGGGCGGCGGCCGCATCGGTGATACCGGAGGCATTGCCGGCCGTGACCGAGCCGCCTTCTTTGAAGACCGGCGGGAGTTTGGCCAGGGCTTCCATGGAGGTTTCCCGCGGGTGCTCGTCGGTATCGAAGACCCGCGTTCCCTTCTTTTCTTTCACCTCTACCGGTACAATTTCCGTGGTAAAAATGCCTTCCTTGATGGCCGCCAGCGCCCGTTGGTTGCTGCGGAGGGCGAAGGCGTCCTGTTCGGTGCGGCTGATACCGTACCGCTCGGCGATATTCTCGCTGGTTACACCCATATGGTAGTTATAGAAAATCTCCCAGAGCCCGTCGTGCACCATCTCGTCCACCATGGTCGTGTTAAACATGCGAGCACCCCAACGGCCCTGGGGGAAGAGATAGGGGGCGGCGCTCATGTTCTCCATGCCGCCGGCGACTACCACCTCGGCGTCGCCTGCCTTAATCGCCTGAGCCGCAAGCGCGACGGCCTTGAGCCCGGAGGCACAAATTTTATTGATTGTGAAGGCGTTCACTTCCTTGGGCATACCGGCGTAGATGGCCGCCTGGCGGGCCGTATTCTGACCCTGACCGGCCTGCAAAACGTTGCCCATAATCACTTCGTCCACTTTCACTTCCATCAGGTCTTCCGGCCACTGAAAGTACTTCGCCTCCAGCTCGGTCAGCTTGCCGTCACTAAAAACGCTGGGCGCCAGGGCCAATGTCTCCGGATCACGCTGGGGGCGCAGGCCGGCCCGGCGCATCGCTTCCCTAATCACAATTGCCCCGAGTTGGGCGACGGGCACGTCGCGCAGAGCACCGCCGTAGTTGCCGATTGCTGTTCGGACACCGCTAATGATTACCGCCTCGGGCATGGCGCATGACCTCCTCGGACTGATTACTGGGGTTAAAAAGATACTTCTCTAAAGGGGAAGAAAATCCTTTTTGCAGGAGGAATGCCTCTTCCTTTACCGAATAAAAACTAAAAGCCCGCGCACGGCGGGCCTGCATATCGTTTTGCCTACAGGCGGCGAAAGGTTACCTGTTGCGCAGAATTGACGCTAGTCACCTTGCCCTGGCGCTGCAGCAATTCAAGGTGGGCAAGAGTTTCCATCAGCGCGGCCCGGCGGTCCCAATTGCCCAGGGTTTCCCACGGCCCGGTATCCCAGTGGACAAAGGGGGCAATGGCGTAAGCCGTCTTTGGACCGTTTTCCAGCAGACCGTACACTTCCGCCAGGCGGCGCTGGTGATGTGCTTCGATTTCCCGGATGCGCTCTGCCAGATTGGAAAAGGCGAATTCATGAGCAGGCAGGACCAGGTTAACTTCCAACTCTCTAATCTTTTCCAGCGCGTCCAGATAGTCTCCCAGAGGGTTGGCGGAAGATTGCGGGTTCAGGCTGACATTGGGCGTGATGGTCGGCAGTACGTGGTCGCCGGAGAAAAGGAGACGTTGCTTCTCGGCATAAAGACAAATGTGACCACGGGTATGCCCCGGTGTAGAAAGGACGCGGAGCGTGAGTGGTCCGGCCTCAATAATCTCGCCGTCTTTTACCACCCGATCCGGCCGGGCCTTAACCACCCACTCGAGAGCGGGCAAGCTCGCTCCCTGCAGTCCGGGCAGTTCTTCCTCCGGTACCCCATGGAGGCGTAAGAATGAGGCCACTTCTTGCAGAAGCTGCTGGTAGTTCTCGTAGCGGGCATTTAATTGCTCGGCTTCGAGGTCAGACATGACGATCCTTGCCCGACCGATTTCGCGCAGCTTGCCCGCCAGGCCGTAATGGTCGGGATGAAGGTGGGTGATGATAACCTGTTCGATATCTTCAAAACCAAGGCCGAGTTGTGCAAGCTGTCCTTCCCAGGCAGCCATGGATTCGGGCGTATCCCAGCCGGCGTCAATAATGGTGCAACCGTTGGATGATTTAATCAAATAGGACATGACAAAGCGCAAAGGGTTATTTGGGATGGGAATTTTGCAGCGGTAGACGTCTTCGATGATCTCCAGCGCGTGCTCCCGGGGAAGGTTAGCAGGCGTGGCACTCAATAGTATTCCCCCACCTTTCCAAAGGTTTGGAATGGAATGGCCGAGTCTAATTATAACTGCCACCAGGACTAACTGCAATTGGCAAAGCTGCCTATTCAAGTAGGGAAAGGAGGCAGGCAATGGCCGTCCACAAGGCGGTCGTACCAGCGGCAGGCCTGGGGACCAGGTTCTTGCCGGCGACCAAAG
>JACIYD010000226.1 GCA_014360105.1 Clostridia bacterium | reverse complement strand
GGCAGCGCGGAGCACTGCCTCGCCCACGGCAAAAGTCTGGTCGACGATGCTGGTGAAGGGCAAGGCGTAGATGATCCGTGGCACGGGACGCCCGGCGGCGGCCCGCCGCGCGCGCAGGCGAAAAGCCGCCGCCAGGCCGGCCAGGGTCTTGCCAGCGCCTGTGGGAGCGGTGATGGTGAAAAGCCGTTGCGCCGCAGGCGCCTGGTCGACGCGGCTGACTACCGTCCGGTAGAGGTCGTCCCGCAGGGCGTCCATGAAGTTGCCCGGCGCCCCGAACCGCGCCGCCCGGTAGGCTTCCACCGGATCCGCGGGCAGGACCGGGCGCGGGGCTTCTCTTACGCGGGCGGCATGGATCTTGTCGGCATCAATCAGGGCGGAAAAGAGGGACAGGACCTCGAAGTAGGCCGCGAGGTCCCCCTCGCCCTGCCGCTTCAGGCCCCGCCAAACACGGTGAAGCTCCCCGTAGAGCGCCACCCAGTCGTGCAGGAAGGCCTCCAGCGTAGCCGCCCAGTCGCGGGCCAGCCAGTGCGGCGCAGTAAGGCCTCGGGCCCGCAGGAGACGCGCCCCGTGTCGCGCGGCCAAAGCCAGCGAGCGGGCCACTGCGGGGGCGCTCTGCCTAAGGTCGGCCACCTGGGTCTCAAGCAGGCGCAGCCGCGTAGCGGTCTCCTGGCTTAGCTCGTTCCAGTCTCCGGCGAGGTGCCGCGGGGCCACAAGATAAGCCTCCGGATCGACCAGCTCCTGGTGGTGCCGGATTACGGCCAGGAAAAGCGCCAGCCGCCGCACCGGTTGCAGCCCCGCCTCCGCCGCCAGGCACGCCGCCCAGAGGCCTGAAAGGAAGGCGTGCTGCTTTTCCGCCCCGCCCCTGCCGGTACGCAGGTAGCGCTGGAAAAAGCCGGTATACTTCCCGAAATCGTGCGCCAGCCCGGCCAGGAAAGCCGCGTCCCCGAGCTCCTGCCCGTCCGGCAGGTGGGTCAGGCGCTCGGCCGCGCCGGCCGCCACATGGGCCAGGTGGGTGCTCAACAGGTAGAAGCGGCGCTCATCCCGGTGCGCGCAAAAGACCATGGCTATCCCTCCAGGAAGGCCACCGTTTCTTCGGCAGGGGCCGAACCGCCCACCCTCAAGCGAAAGCGGTAGGCCGGCACCCGCAGGCGGACGGCGAACGGCTGCCCGCCTGCCTCGTAGATTACCGAGGCCGGGGGCTTAAGGGTACGTCCTGGACCGAAGCTTTGCGGCACGCGCTCCCGCACCAGGCGCCGGGGTGCCACCGTCCCCCCGAGCACGACGTCCTGCAGCAGCGCCGCGTTGAGCACCGTAGTCAAAGCCACCGCGCCGGACGGCGGCAGCACCTCATAGGCGTGGGCCTCCACCTGTGCCACGAAGAGGGCAGAGGCCGGGCATTCGGTCAGCCCGAGGTACAAAGGGTAGAAACTGCGGCCTTCGCGCAGGCGCCGCGCCACCTCGGCCAGCAACTCCCCGTCGGGATGGGTAAAGAAGACCCGGAAGCGCAGCGCGGGGTGCTGCCCCGCCGGCAGGAGAAACTCCAGCGGGGTTTGCGTACCGGGCACCCGGCCCAGGCGGCGCAGCTCCGAGAGGTCCTCCTTCTTCGTGCGCAGGTAGTTCACCGTCTGCACCAGCCGCCGCCCGGGCACCTTGATGGCCACGGCGTAGCGCCCGGCGTCCAGTCTTTCGTAATAGGTATCCCGCTCCCAGCCCAGTACGGCGGCCACTATCCCCATCAGGACGGTGCGCGGCGGAAAGCCGTAGGTTAAGGCGGAGGTGTTCGTATAGTACTTGCGGAAGTGGGCCATCGGCCCGGTCAGGTCAAAAACCACTACCCTGTCCAAGGCTATCAGGTCCTTTCCCAGAGCCGCACCCGACCGGCACCGATCACCGCGCCGAGCCAATCGGCCAGGCTAACCTCCCGCCCCTCGGCTGTGGTCTTGAAATCGGGGTCCTGCCATACTACAACGTGGTCTAAGCGCTGCTGCACCCGGCTCAAGCGGCCTGCCAGCCCGCCGACCTCCACCGTGTAGTCCCCGACGGCACGCAGGCCGGTCACCGTGCTGAGGCTAAGGTCCTCCCGCGGGTCGCCCATGAAGGTCTCGGCGTCGGCGAAGACGAAGCGTGCGTAAAGCCTGGGGTACTGCCCGATCTTCGAGCGCGTGGCCATCAGCGGAATGGCCCGCACCAGCGCTTCGTCCAAAAGCGCCAGGTCAGCCTCGCTCGTGGCACCGGCGGCGTCCCCGCCGGCGCGGGCAAGCATGGCCTGGGCGCGGCGCGCGCTTACCACCCCGTGGAACCCGATAAGGGCGTAGTAGAGCCGGTAGTCTTTGCCGAAGGTACCCTGTCCCGCCTGCTCTCTCGTAGCGAACTGGGAGGAGATGGTCACCGAATCCACCAGTTGCACGCGGTTCAAAGAATAGCCCCAGGCGAACTGCACCGGGCCGGTAAGGTTTACCGCCTCGCCCTCGCCTTTTTTCGCCCCCTTGATGGGCATGGTGGCGCCGAAAAGGCGGACGTCTACCAGCTTGGCCAGCAGGACCGGCAGGTCGGCGCCGGTCGGGGTATCGTCGCGCCCCAGGACCTTTCTCAGGCGGTCAGTGGCCTGGACTACGCCCTCGGACTTGGTGACGTAGATGGTGAGGCCCTTATCCTCCAGGTATTCGCGGATGTAGCGCTTCAGCCGCACGTCGGAAACCAGGCAGCGCTCCCGGTCGGGGTCCAGCCGCGGCCGGTTCTCGTCGTCCGGGTCGCCGTTGGGGTTGCACATCTTCGCATCATAGAGAAAAAGGATCTCGCTGTTCTTCTCGATAACGCTCACCGGTCGGCGCCTCCTTCATTGATCTGCTTTTCCGCCCAGGCCTTCAGGGCCATACGCGTGGCGTAGGCGTAGCCGGACAGGATGTAGAAAACGTTCTCCTCGGGCGAAAGGGGCCAGTCTCGCCGGTGGGCGTCAAAAAGGCGCTTCATGGCGGCGAATAGCCCCTCATTGTAGCGCAGCAGGTCGTGCTGCCGGAGCTGGTCCATCAGCAGGTTCGACAGGCGGACCACCTTCGGCCAGAGCATACCGTTGTAGTTCACCTTCTCCAGCACGGGTTTGTTCCCGTAACCCGCCTCACCCTGAGCCCGGCCGACCTGGTTGAGCAGGTAGCCGAGTATAAACAGAGCCGCCTGCGGCCCGTCGTAGGCCATCTCGGCCAGGTAGGTGCGCATCTCCTCCGGCAGAAGCTCCGCTTCTAGTGCCAAAGACCGGTCGCTCAAAAACCTCCCTCCTTCCAGCAGGCCTTCCTCATGCAAAAGCTTCAGAAAAAGGTTCGCCTGGAGCATGCGGCGGGCCATCTCCGCCTCCTCGTACCCCGCCGGCGGCGGGTAAACATTCGTCCCTTGGAAGTTGCCGGTGCGGTAGATCTGCGCCAGGGCGACGAACTGGCGGACAAGGAAAGAATAAGCCAGCGGCTCGCCGGCCAGCAGGGCCGAATAGATGTGCACGAGCTTTTTGAACTCCGCCCCCCGCCCGCCCTCGGCCAGCGGGATGAGCTGGTAAATGCGCGTGAGGTCGAGCCACCAGCGGTCCGCCCCCAAGAGCGCAGCCGCCCGGTTCGCCAGCCGGTTGCCGTGCCGCAGTAGGTCCGCTATGCG
>JACIYD010000225.1 GCA_014360105.1 Clostridia bacterium | reverse complement strand
AATAAAAGGAACAATTCGACTTCGCCACCGTCACCACCATCGACATTTTTAGCAGCGCCGGAGAAAAAGCCATGGGCCGGCCGCAGGGCGTTTATATCACCATCGAAGCGCCGCACCTATCCCGCCCGCTTCCGGAAAAACACGACTCTTTAATCGAGCTGTTGGCTGCAAAAATTCGCCTTCTCTGCCAGCGCTTGGGCCTCCTTCCCCAGGCGGACGTGCTCATCGTCGGCTTGGGCAACTGGCAGGCCACGCCCGACTCCCTCGGGCCCAGAGTGGTGGAGCAATGCCTGGTCACCCGCCAATTGCACCGCTACGCTCCGCAGGCCATCCCACCCTCCTTGCGCTCGGTTTCGGCCGTGGCGCCCGGGGTTTTAGGCCTTACCGGTATCGAAACCCTGGAAATCGTTAAAGGCGTAGTGGAACACGTTCACCCCGGACTGGTGATTGCCGTCGATGCCCTGGCGGCCCAGGAGGTAAAAAGACTGGGTACCACCATCCAGTTAACGGATACCGGTCTTAATCCTGGTTCCGGTATTGGCCAGACCCGGGGCGGGCTCAACCAATATACCCTGGGCCCGCCGGTGCTGGCCATCGGCGTGCCTACGGTGGTTCAGGCACCCGTTCTTGCCTACGAACTCTTTGCCCGGCTGCCGTGGCCCGGACCGAAACCGCCCCAAGAAGCCCTGACGGAAACCGTCCAGACACTGCTTGCTCCCTTCGGTGGCGAACTGACGGTGACGCCCAAAGAAATCGATGCCCTCATCGACCACGTCTCCGCCACCGTGGCCACCGGGTTGAACCGCGCCCTGTACCCGGAACTGACGCCGGAAGAAATCGCTTATCTTTCTTAAAGGCAATGCATATTTCTTGCCAGACTGGTAAAATTAATACTGCCAAGGGAAAAGGAGCAAGCAGCGTTCCGGCTACTTGCTCCTGCCCTGCGCACGGCTAGCGGCCGCCGGTGGGAGTGGTTGTGGCGGCGAAGGTTTGAGCAGCAGGAGCTTGCCCGGCCAGGCTTTGCTCATACTGCTGGATCATCCGGCGCACCATGTGCCCTCCTACCGCGCCGCACTGCCGTGAAGGAATGTCGCCCCAGTAGGAGCCTTCCCCCACGTTCAACCCGACCTCGGCGGCCATCTCATATTTGAAGCGATCCATGGCCGCACGAGCCTCGGGAATGATGATGCGGTTGGTCCTCTGGCCTTGGCCCATTCTTGTTCACCTCCCTCGCAATGCGTGTCCTGGCAGTATATATTGTGCGCGGATCATCAGGAGCAATACCCAGTAAAATAACGCAAACGAGGTAGGAAGGTCCTTAATTTAAATTTTCGTTAAATTATTTCTTTCGGCAATTAGGTTTTCCAGGGCCGGCACTCTCCCGTATGTTCTTGCCAGGTAAGACTGGGCATCGCGGCGGGCGGCAAGCACCAGCCGGCTGTCCCGCACGGGGTCGGCCAGGCGAAACTGCGGCAATCCGTGCTGCCGCGTGCCGAAGAAGTCGCCTGGCCCGCGCAGGCGCAAGTCCGCTTCCGCTACGGCAAAGCCGTCGTGACAATTGCTGAGGATTCTTAGCCTTTCTCTTGCCTGCGCCGACCGCGGCCGGCCCAGGAGATAGCAGTAAGCCTGCCGCGCGGCCCGTCCCACGCGCCCGCGCAGTTGGTGCAGTTGGGCGAGGCCGAAGCGCTCGGCGCCCTCGATCACCATCACCGTAGCCTGCGGTACGTCCACCCCCACCTCGATTACCGTAGTGGCGACCAGCACCTGGACGGCCCCGCGGCGGAAAGCCTCCATCACCCGCTCCCTTTCCTCCCTCTTTAGCCGGCCGTGAACCAGGCCGACCGTCAGGTCGGGAAACACCTCGCGGGAAAGGCGCGCGGCCAGCTCCTGGGCGGCTTCTGCCTGCAGGGCTTCCGACTCTTCGACCAAAGGGCAGACCACATATGCCTGGCCGCCGCCCGCTACCTCCCGCCGCACGGCGGCATAAGCTTCCTGCCGGCGGGACTCCGGCAGCCAAACGGTGATCACCGGCTGCCGGCCCGGCGGCAGGCCGTCGATTACGGAGACCTCGAGATCGCCGTAAAGAGTCAGGGCCAGGGTGCGGGGGATGGGAGTGGCGGTCATCACCAGGACATCGGGCTGCCACCCCTTTTGCAGGAGTGAAGCCCGCTGCGTCACCCCGAAGCGGTGCTGTTCGTCAATGACCACCAGCCCCAGGTGGCGAAAGCGCACCTCTTCTTGAATGAGGGCATGGGTGCCGACCACTACCGGCAGGCTGCCGGCGGCGGTCCGCGCCAGCACTTCCTCTTTTTCTTTCTTGGCGAGGCTGCCCGTTAAAAGACCCACCTCCAGACCAAGGGGCGCGAGCCAGCGGCGAAAACCGGCCCAGTGCTGCTCGGCCAGGAGTTCTGTAGGTGCCATGAGGACGGCCTGGTAGCCGCCCTCGACCGCCTTCACCATCGCCGCCGCCGCCACCACCGTCTTTCCCGCGCCCACGTCGCCCTGGAGGAGCCGGGCCATGGGCCAGGGGCTTTCCATGTCGGTTTTAATTTCGCGCAGCACCCTCTCTTGCGCCGGGGTAAGGGAGAAGGGCAGTTCGGCCAGGAAGCGCCGGCTCAATTCCCCGTCCGGCGCATGGGCAATGCCTTTTTGCCGGCTCTGCCACCGGCGGCGGCGTGCCAGGAGGGCCAGTTGAAAAACGAAGAGCTCTTCATAGGCCAGGCGCAGGCGCGCACGGCGCAGCGCCGTTTTGTCCGGAGGAAAATGAATGTCTCTCAGGCTCTGGGCGATGCCCGGCAGGCGGTAACGCGCGCGGATTTCTTCAGGCAGCACCTCGGGAAAGGAGGAGGCGTATTCCAGGGCGCGGAAGACGATCTGGCGCAAGATCCGCTGGCTGAGACCGGCGGTCAGAGGGTAGAAGGGAACGATCCTGCCCGTGTGCAGGTTTTCCGCTTCACCCGCCGTTTCGAAATCCGTAACCAGGATTTCCGGAATCCCCAAAAAGGCTTTCACCCGCCCGCTGACCACTACCGTTTGCCCCGGGCGTAAGCGCTGCTTGAGGTAATCCTGGTTAAACCAAGTGGCCCAGGCCCGACCGCTGGTGTCCTCCAGGCAGGCCCGCAGCACGCGCAGGCGCGCCGAAAGTTGGCGCTCTTCCAGACCCACCACCGTGCCGCCGGCCGTGACCGTCTCGCCGGGCACAAGCTGGCCCAAGGGCCGTAGGATACGCCGGTCTTCGTAGTGCCGCGGGAAGTAAAGGAGCAAGTCTCTCAGTGTGTGCACACCGAGCTTACCCAAGAGTCCTGCCCGCCGCGGTCCCACCGCCTTCAGGTACTGCACGGGCTGGTCGAGTACGCCGGCCATCGCTTCCCCTGTTCCTTCGAGTTTTCGGTTTGTCGGGTGGGCCTGGGTTCGCTCCCGGCGAAGTGGGAATGCGTTAGCGCGGCCTTCCTGGGTTATCCCCAGTTTGCCTCTTGCGGTCTTTGGCTCCCGCTCGTTCCGTGAGCCTCGCGGGCCGAACTAAGGCTCAGGCTTCTGGCTCCGGCGGGCTCCCGGCCGAGGCGCCCTCCATGGCGCCGCGGCCGCTTCGGCCATCCGTGGCCTTCGGCCCGCCTCCGCCCTCGCCCTCGCGCAAGTTCGGCTCACCGCGACGC
>JACIYD010000224.1 GCA_014360105.1 Clostridia bacterium | reverse complement strand
CTTGCCGCAGGGCCCGGGGCCGCATCTGCTCGGCGGTATCCCGCACCAGGCGGACGAGGTCGACGGGGGCCAGGCGTAAAGTGAGCCTTCCCGCGGCCAGGCGGCTAAAATCCAGCAACTCCTCCACCAGGCCTGTCAGGCGGTCGGTCTCGCGGTTGATTATTTCCAGCCCGCGCCGCAGTTCTTCCTCCTCGGCTGGCAGGCCCTCCAGGAGGGTGACAACAAAGCCCTTGATGGCCGTCAGCGGAGTGCGCAACTCATGGGAAATGGAGCCGATGAATTCGTTTTTCAGCCGGTCCAGCCGCTGCAGTTCTTGAGTCATATGATTGAGGGTAGCGGCCAGGCGGCCGATCTCGTCGCGGAAGCGGGGGGTGACGGTGACGGTGAGATCCCCGCGGGAAATCCGCTCGGCCGCCCGGGTGATTTCGCCCAGCGGCCGCACCACGGTGCCCGCCAGGAAAGACCCGACGGCAGCCGAAAAGGTAAGGGCAGCAGCGGTTACCAGCAGCCAGATCAGGGTGGCGTTCCTGATCACCCTTCTTACCACCATGAGGCTGGAGCTGACGCGAAGGGCGCCGCTGACCACTCCCCCCTGGCGCAGGGGCCGGGCCACGGCCAGGATGGTTTCCCCGGTGGCCGGATTGGGCCCCCTGTAGGTCCCCGGCCCGCCCCGCAGGGCGGCCTGCACCTCGGGGGCTGCGGCCAGGTCTTCCTGGCGCAGGGGATCGTGGGAATCTGCCAGAAGCCGGCCCCGGGCGTCCACGATCTGGACCCGGGCGGCCGTTTCCTGGGCAAAGCCGGAAACCAGTTGCGACGCCAGCAGGGAAAGATCCGTCAGCCGGTCCGGGCGGCCCCAGTAGTCCTGAAAGAAGGCAGCCTGCCACTCCGCCTGCCGGGCCAGGATGGCTTCGATGCCGGAGGTATAGTAGGCCTTGAGGCCGGCGACAAGGAGGCCGCCGCCCAAAATAAAGATGAGCCCGGTGATCAGGAGGTAGGCAGCGACGATGCGGCCGCGGATGCCGGAAAACACCGATTAGAACCTCCTGCTGCCCGGGCCGCCTTCTTCTCCGCCCGGGTCCAGGTAGTAGCCCACTCCCCAGGCGGTCTGCAGGTGGACGGGCCGGGCGGGATCGTCCTCCAGCTTTTCCCGCAGGCGGTGGATGTGCACGTCCACGGTTTTGGGGTCGCCTTCGTAGTCCGGGCCCCAGACCGCGTCCAGGAGTTCGTCCCGGCTGAATACCCGACCGGGTCGGCCGGCCAGGAAGGCCAGAAGCTCAAACTCGCGGGGCGTTAACTCCACCGTCCTACCGTCTTTACGCACCCGGCGGCGGCGCAGGTCCAGGTGCAGGCGGCCGAACCGCCTTTCCTCCCTGGCGGCCTCGCGCTCCGGCCGGGTGCGACGCAGGACCGCCTGCACCCGGGCGACCAGTTCGCGCGGGTCAAAGGGCTTGGTAACGTAGTCGTCCGCCCCCAGCTCCAGGCCCCGCACTCGGTCCAGGGCCTGGCCCCGGGCGGTAAGCATGACCACGGCAATCTCCGGGTGGAACCGCCGCAGGTGGCGGCACACCTCCAGCCCGTCCATGCCCGGCAGCCGCAGGTCCAGGACTATCAGCGCCGGGGTCTCCCGCCGCACCAGGGCCAGACCTTCCTCGCCGCTGGCCGCGCAGACCACGCGGAAACCGGCCCGTTCCAAATTGAGGCGGACGAACTCGGCAATGGCTTCTTCATCTTCGATGATCAGGAGCAGTTCCCGGTCCATGCTCGGCTCCTTACCCCGGCCCGGCGTCTTACTTTTCCTTGACCGGCACCTTTTCCAGGTCTTTCAGCAGCCACTTCCCCTCTCGGTTGACGAAGATTGCCCGCACCCCGGCGGCCGGACCGCTCACGATGGTGAGGGGTCCCCGGACTTCCAGGGCCGGCTCGGGCAACTCGAGGAGCCATCTCTGCCCCAGGGGCCGCTGGACCAGCCCCAGCTCCTTGGCGCGGGCCACCAGGGAGGGATTCGCCGCCCATTGGGCCGCCTTTTCCTCTTCGCCCCGGCTCAGGCAGTAGACGAATTCTACCAGGGTATTGTAGGCGGTAGATACCGTCTCGGCGGCCACCCGTCGATAGGCGTCGCCCTGCCTTTGCCAGACGTCCCGGAACCGGCGGTGCGGGCCGGCGTTGGCCTCGTGGAAGATCTCGTCCTTGCCGTCCCCGGCTTCCCAGGAGTCGCTTTCCAGCACGAACTCTTCCAAGCCGGCTCCGGTGAAAGTTATGCTGCCGTGACTGTGGCGCCATTCCCGGGAAGGCGGCCGCCAGAGGATCCGCCAGCGTTCGGCCTCGCGGCGCAAGAGATAGAGTTCTGGCCGGGGGGAACCGCTACCCGAGAAGGCGCTGTCGTAGACGGCGGCCATCTCCGGCTCACCCTGGGGCCCCGGGGCCAGGTGGGCGCTCCACGCCTGATGGGTGGGTCCCAGTCCGTGTACCTGGGCCTCGGCGCTGTAATAGACTTGGTAGCGGAACCGGTTTTCCCGGCCGGAGGCGGCGTCCTCCCACCAGCATATCAGGTGGGCATCCAGGGTACCGTCGTACGGCCCGGCCTTAAGATCCACCAGCCAGGTCTCGGGCAGACCGTGCGTGTCTTCCGCCTTTACGGCGGCGAGATACAGCCCCTGCTCCCGGCCCCACGCGGCTAGGTGCTTCGGGGCTTGCTCCCGCTCCCCGGGCTCCAGGGCGGCCAGATATCCTACTACCTTGTCCACGGCCGGCTGGGCCTTGAGCCGCTCCCGGGCCCGAGCCGGGAGAAGCCAGTCCGGGCGGACGGCCGCGGCGCGATCGTAGGCTTCCCGGGCCCGGCCGTATTGTCCCATTTCTTCCCAGGCCAGGCCGCTGCGGTAGTAGGCTGCAGCGAGGACGAACGGCGGCACGGCGTAGATGGGCCGCGATTCGTCATTCTGCGGCGGCGGGGCCGCGTCGGCCCGGTCCTGCGCGGTGATCCGGCCGAGGGTGCTCAACGCCTCCTCATAGCGCCCCAGGGCGAGCAGGGCCTCTCCTCTGACCAGATCCCACTGATCGGGGCCCGGATAATCCGCCTTGAGGGCCGTCCCTTTTTCGACGGCGGTCAGTGCTTCCGCCGGCCGGCCCGCCCGCACCAGGCTGAGGGCCAGGTGGTACCAGAGAAAGCCCGCCTCGGGCATCCGCCGGAGTTGCTCCTCATAATACTCCACCACGCGCGGGAAGTAGGAGGTATAGGCATCTTCCGCCTCGTAAAACCCGGCGGGGAAATACACCGCCGGTGCCCAGCGGTAAACCTCCACCTCCATGGCTGTACCGGTATCCTTGAGCCAGAGGGCAATTTCCTGGCGGTTATCCCCGTCGAAGTCGCCCACCTCCAGGCGGTGGTAGCCGTTCTCCCAGAGGGCGGTATAGGAAGAGGCTCCCCCCTTTTCCCCGGGCGAGCAGGTGAGGATCTTTAGGTGGTTGCCCGCCGAGGCCCCGATCGTGCCCCCGATGAGCACTTCCGGCCGGCCGTCGCCGGTGAGATCCTCCGCTCCCAGCACGTCCAGCCCCAGAGGGCCGATTTCTTCCTCCCAGACCTTTTCCCAGCCCCGGTCGGTACGGCGGGCGATGAAGACGCCCGCCCTCTGCTCCGCCTCCCGGTAACCCACCACCAG
>JACIYD010000223.1 GCA_014360105.1 Clostridia bacterium | reverse complement strand
CTTCACCAGCGCGAGCCCCTGGCCGTTAAGAACGGCAAGGCCGGCCGAATCGTAACCGCGGTACTCGAGGCGGCGCAAGCCGTCAAAGAGAATGGGTGCCGCCTCTCGGTCGCCGATGTAGCCCACAATACCACACATAAAAAGGAACCCCCTTCCAAGCCTACGGCCGCCGCCCGCGGCACGACTACCCTGCCCGGCCTGTACGGGATGCGGCCTTCCTTGGGTATGAGGAGTTCCGGCCTCACCTGGCGCCTTTTGTCTCCCCGATTGCTCGGGGGCTTTGTCCGCGCCGTTTACGGCCGTGAGCGGCCGAGGGGCATCCGCCGAATGCTTCGATTAACCCCTTCCTCGTCAACCCGGGGCGTTGCCTGGCCCGGGTCCGGGCGCTCGTTACTCGTCTTGCCGGAATCCTCAGGGTCCAAAGACTTATGACGCCACCTGCCGCACCACCTCCTCCAGATGGGCAACAATCGCCTCCAGTTCGCCGGGTACCGGGCCCTCCACCATGATGCGGATTACCGGTTCGGTCCCCGAAGGACGCACCAGAATGCGCCCGCGTCCGTCAAGTTGGCGCCCGGCCAGGGCGATCGCCTCTCGCAGGCGCGGATGGGCGACGATCCCTTCCTTGTCGCGCACGTGCACGTTGCGGGTAACTTGGGGCAGGCTTTCCATGCGTGCCGCCAGAGCGGAAAGGGGGGCGCCGGTAACGACCATCACTTCCAGTAACTGTAGCGCAGTAATCAGCCCGTCGCCCGTGGTATTGTGCTGGAGAAAGATAATGTGCCCCGACTGTTCACCCCCCAGGTTGGCGCCACAGCGGCGCATCTCTTCTAGCACATAACGGTCGCCCACGGGTGTTTCCCGCACTTCAATCCCGGCCTCCCGCAGCGCGCGGTGGAGGCCGCCGTTACTCATCACCGTAACTACCACCGTGTTTCCTGCCAGTTCCCCCCTGGCCTTGAGGTAGAGGGCGCAGGCCAGGATGATGCGGTCGCCGTCAACCAGGCATCCCTTTTCGTCGACGGCGATGAGGCGGTCGGCGTCGCCATCGTGGGCAAGTCCCAAGTGCGCGCCGTGAGCAAGCACCGCCTGTTGGAGGCCACCGGGGCAAAGGGAGCCACAGTCAAGGTTGATGTTGAGTCCGTCCGGCTCACAGTTAAGGGGAAGTACCTCCGCGCCCAGTTCGCGCAGCACCTGCGGTGTGGAGCGGCTGGCAGACCCGTTGGCGCAATCCACGACAATTCTAAGCCCGCTGAGCGGCACCCTAATGGTGCGCCGCGCATGTTCCAGGTAACGGGTGATGGACTCTTCGCAAGGCAAGATCCGCCCCACTGCCGCTCCGACCGGATAGGGAATTTCGGTCATGGCCCCACTTGCCAGGCCTTCGATTTCCTCTTCGAGCGCGTCCGGCAACTTGTAACCGTCGGGACCAAAGAGCTTAATCCCGTTGTCGGCCACCGGATTGTGCGAAGCAGAGATGACCACACCGGCCGCCGCCCCCAGCTCCCTGGTTAAGTAGGCAACTGCCGGGGTGGGCACCACCCCCACTCGCCAGACGTCGGCCCCGGTGGAGAGAATACCGGCCGCCAAGGCGGCTTCCAGCAGGTCGCCGGAAATGCGCGTGTCGCGGCCCACGAGGATGGGCGGCCGCTGCCGGTGCCGTGCCAGGACATAGGCCGTTGCCCGACCCAGGCGGTAGGCCAGTTCCGGGCTAAGGTCCGCGTTAGCGACGCCTCGGACGCCATCGGTACCGAACAAAGAACCCATTGCCTTCCCTCTCACCCCCATCATCTAGGCTATGTCCCGCCCGCCCCAGGCGTCCCTCCGCCGGTACCGGCGGGCAAGATCTCAATTACCGCTACCACCGCTACCGGTTCCAGGTAAAGCCCTTCGGGCAGCGAAAAATCGAGCAGAGCCTGAACGTCTTCTCTGGCACCGCCGATGTCAACCGGCTGGCTGGAAAGAAAACCCACCTGCGCCAGCATCTCCCGCGAGCCGTAGAGGCGGACCGTGGCGGGGTTGACCGCCACCCGTCCTACCCGATATCCCGGCGCCGGCTCGCCACGCAGGGTCACCTTAACCGCCACCTCCTTATACGGCCCCGTGGGGACTACCGGGACAAACACTTCCGCGGCTGCCGGCTCAACCGCCGTTCCCGGGCTGACTTCCTTGCCCCCTTTCTCCAAGAGACGGACGGGCAGAAAGGCATGGAAGTTCCCCTGCCGCTTCTCGAGATTGGCCTCCACAAAAGCCTTCGCCAGCCCGTTCAGCCAACCGCGCGGACCGGAAACAACCACTTCCTCCGGGCGGACTACCGGCCGCAACGCCACATAGCCAGGCTCCGGCCGGCCCTGTACCATCACCTCGAGCGGCAACTGCCGCTTGCTCAATTCCTCGACAACCACCGTGACCTGGGCCGGCGATACTTCCACCAGTTCCACCCGCGGCGGCAACACTACTTGGACCGGACGCACACTCTTACCCGGCTGGGCGCCCTCGAGCGAGACGAAAGCCTGAAGGTCGCGGGGGGTAAGCCGGCCGACTACTTGTCTCGCCCCTTGAACCCGCACCGCCACTTCCGCCGGCTTCTCGGCCACCACCAGGCCGGCGGCCAGGCCTCTCGTCTCCAGCGGCACGTGAACCACGTTGTCGCTCACCGGGTGGCGCTCTTCGCTTACGTAAAGCCAGAGGGCAAAGGAGAGAACAACGGCAATGACTTTGTAGGTCCAGTCTTGGCGCCAGGAAAAACGCATGCTAGAACCTCCACGGCCACCAGCCCTGTCCCTGGCCGTTCTTCGGCAAAATGAGTTCTTCTAGAATCTGACGGAAATTCTTCTCATCCAGGTAACGAGTAAGCTTGCCGCCTTCGGCCACCGAAACCGTCCCCGTCTCCTCGGAAACCACCACGGCAACCGCATCCGAGATTTCCGAGATGCCAAGCGCCGCACGATGACGGGTACCGAGCTGCCGGCTCAAATAAGGGCTGTCACTTAAAGGAAGAAAGCACCCGGCGGCCACCACCCGGTCGCCGCGAATGATGGCCGCCCCGTCGTGCAGGGGCGTGCGGGGCATAAAGATGTTCACCAGGAATTCGGAGGAGACCACCGCATCGAGCTTAATTCCCGTCTCAATATAGTCGTTGAGCCTTACTTCCCGCTCGAGCACGATGAGGGCGCCGATTTTGTGCCGTACGAAGACCTGAACGCTCCGGACCAATTCGTCGAGCAAACGGGTAACATCCTCTACTCCCAAAAAGACGAAGGGGCGGGCAAAAAACCGGCCCCGGCCCAGTTGGGCCAAGGCCCGCCGCAGTTCCGGCTGAAAAACGACCGGAAGACCCACTACCACCATCAACCCCAGTTGGTCGAGGATCCAGTTAATGGTGCGCAGGCCGAGGCGGTCACTCAAGAAAGCAACGAGAACCAGGATGGCCAGCCCCTTGACCAATTGCTCCGCGCGCGTACCGCGGATCAAGAGCAAAAGGCGGTAGATCACGTAGGCGACAACGGCTACGTCCACCGCCATGCGCAGCCAGTCGATCAGGGTAAAAAAACGCCACGTCTGAAACCAAGTTGCCAAGAATAAACCGCTCCTAGAGCCTCGCGGGCCGAACTAAAACCGGCGAAAGCCCGGCGCACCGCAATCCTGAAATTGTTGCCCTCCA
>JACIYD010000222.1 GCA_014360105.1 Clostridia bacterium | reverse complement strand
GATTTACCTCCAGTTTTCTCTTAAAGGCAGTTACCTTTACCGCGTCATCCCGCGCCGGTGGCGGCAGGAGGTCTAGCCGTGCTAATCGAGATTATCGTCGGGAGCGGCGCCGCCCTTCTGGTTTTCCTTGCCTGGAAAGGGATCAACGTTCTGCCGGTGCTTGCCCTGGGGGGCCTTTGTTTTCTCCTTTTCTACCTCTTGGAGCGAAGGGGCGAACTGGCGCCGCTGCGGATCGGCACCTGTTCACCCCAGGCGGGTGTGAGCTTCGAGGATGTGGGCGGCCAGGGACCGGCCAAACAGGAATTAAAAGAGGCCCTGGAGTTCATCCTCCAGGCCGAAAGCGTGCGGGCGATGGGCATCCGGCCTTTAAAGGGCATTCTCCTGGCAGGGCCGCCGGGCACCGGCAAGACGCTCCTGGCTAAGGCGGCGGCCGCCTATACCGACGCCGTATTTCTCGCCGTCAACGGCAGCGAATTCATCGAAGTTTACGCCGGGGTAGGGGCCCAGCGGGTCCGTCAGTTGTTCCGCCGCGCGCGTCAAATGGCGCTTGCGGCCGGGAAAAACCGGGCAGTCGTCTTCATCGACGAAATAGACGTCCTGGGCAGCAAACGCGGTACCTATCACGCGCACCAGGAGTACGACCAAACCTTGAACCAGCTACTCGTGGAGCTGGACGGCATCCGGCCGGACGAAAAGGTGAACGTCTTGGTAATTGCTGCCAGCAACCGGACGGACCTGCTCGATCCGGCCTTGTTGCGGCCCGGTCGCTTCGACCGCGTAGTGCGCGTTGATCTGCCGGATAAGCAGGGACGCCTTCAGATTCTGCAGTTGCACACGCGCAATAAGCCCCTCGACCCGGGGGTCGACCTGGCGGCCATCGCCCAGGAAACCTTTGGTTTTTCCGGCGCCCACCTCGAGAGCGTGGCCAACGAGGCCGCCATCCTGGCGCTGCGTGACGGCGCGAAATCGATCGCGCAGCACCATTTTCGCGAAGCGGTCGACAAGGTTATGCTTGGGGAGAAACTGGAAAGGAAGCCTACCGCCGAGGAACTCCGCCGCATTGCCGTCCATGAGACCGGCCATGCTGTGGTTAGCGAGCTTTTGCAGCCCGGCTCCGTCACTCACCTCACTATTACCTCCCGCGGGAATGCTCTCGGCTACATTCGCCAGGTGCCGGCCGAAGACTTCTATTTGTTTACCAAGGAATACCTTGAAGGACGGATCCAGATTTGTCTTGCGGGGTCGGTGGCCGAGGACCTGGTGTTGGGCAGCGGCAGCACCGGCGGGGCGGGGGATTTCCAGGAGGCGGTGCGCCTGGCCAAACAATACCTGGAGGCCGGATTATCCGACTTGGGCGTGGTTTCACCGGAAGACCTGCCGGCCGGTGTGAGGCACCGGACGGTGCAGCGGATTATCGGCGGGTTGAGGGAAAGGGTGAGGGAATTGCTCCTACCCTGCCGGTCCGCCCTCGTCAAGCTGGCCGACCGCCTCGTAACCGAGGAGACGCTGAGCGGCGATTACCTCCGTGCCGTCCTGCGGGAGGAGGTCAATTGTGCTTAGGGCCCGGTGGTTGGAAGGGGCGCTGGCCCTGGCGGGCGCAATCCTCGCGGTCAATCTTCTCGGCGCTGCTTCCTACAACCTGGTGGCCTTCGAGTTCAAGGTGGAAACAAGATTTCCCGCCCGACCGGAGACGAGAATTGCTTTACCGCCGATAGGCGAAGTGGCGGCGGCGACCCACGTGCCGCCGCTCCTTTTCCGCCTGACCCTGGAGAACGTCGACCTCGACGGGCTGTCGCGGCTCTTGACACGGAGTGAGGGAGAGTCGAGTGGTAACGTGCTGGCCCGTTTGCGCGAGGAGGCAGGGCCTTATCTTTGGCGCTACGGGCTAAGGCTTCTCCTCTTGGCGGCCCTGGGCGGGGCCGGTGGGGTTGGGTTACTCCATCGGCGGGACGTCCGCTCTTACGCCCGCGGTGCGCTCGGGGGCGTAGCTCTATTTGCGGCGTTACTGGCGCTAACGGCTGTTACCTACGACGCGGCTGCTTTTTCCAGCCCTCAGTACCAGGGAGTACTGCGGCACGCTCCCTGGGTGGTAAGCCTGGCGCAGGAAGCGGCAACCGATATCGATCTTCTCGGGAAGCAGATGCAGGTGGTGGGACAAAGTTTTCAGGAGCTCTCCCAGCGCCTGCGCCAACTCGACCTGGGAACGAGCCTCGAGGGAACGCTTCGCCTTTTGCACGTCTCCGATATTCACAACAATCCGGCCGCTTTCAAACTGATCGCGGAAACGGCGCAGAGTTTCCAGGTTCGGGCGATCATCGACACCGGCGATCTCACCGACTACGGTACGCCCCTGGAGGGCCAGTTACTCAAGGATCTGCGCCGGCTGAACCTCCCTTATTACTTTGTCCCGGGCAACCACGATTCCCCTTCCGTTATCAGGGAGTTGTCCCGGCTTAAAGGGGTAAGGGTGGTCAGGGAGGGGACGGTTTCGCTGGAGGGGCTGCGCCTGGTGGCGCTGGCCGACCCGGCGGCGGCGGGCGGAGCAATCGAGGTGGCCCGCCCGGAAGTGATGCAGGCCGCCGCCTCCCGCCTGGAAAGTCTTGTCCGGGAGCAGGAGGAGCAAGTCGACCTGGTGGCGGTGCACAACCCCCTCCTGGCAGAGCCGCTTGCGGGCAGGGTACCGGTGGTGGTTGCCGGCCACACCCACCGTTACGGACTGGAGGTGCAGGAAGGAACGGTCCTGGTGAATGCCGGGACCACGGGGGCGGCAGGTTTGCGCAGTCTGGCGGGTAAAGGCGGAGTACCGTATTCCTTGGCTGTGCTTTACTGGCGGCGGGCAGAGGAGGGAAAGTGGTACCTGGTAGGGGTTGACCTCATCCGCGTTCTCGGGGGCGAACACAGCTTCAGCCTCGAGCGCCGGGTTTTCCCCCTGCCCAAAGACGCCGCGGGAAAAGCGCCGGCGGTAACGGGAGCGCGCCGGCAAGAAGCGGCGTGAAAGGGGAAGGACGATGCGCCTTTTTGTAGCCGTGGAACTGGAGCCGGGAATCAGGGAAGCCCTCGGCGGCCTGATCGCCGAGCTCAAGCGCGTCCCGGCGGACGTGAAGTGGGTGGAAGAGGAGAACCTGCACCTCACCCTGTACTTTCTGGGAGAAGTTGCGCCTCCGCTGCTCGCCGGCATCAAGGACGAGTTGGCGCAGGCCGCGGCGGGCGTCTTGCCGTTTGACCTGGTGCTTGAAGGCCTTGGTGCCTTCCCCGGCCCACGGCGACCGCGGGTCGTCTGGGTGGGGGCCGCCGGGGGCGAGATGCTTTTGCGGCTGCAGCGGCAGGTCGCCGCGCGCCTGGACGCGTTCCTCAAGAGACCACCGGATACCCTTGCCTTTCGGCCGCACATCACCTTAGGCCGGGTGCGCTCGCCGCGCAATCTGGCCTCTCTCGGCCACGCCCTGGTGGACCGAGCGCCGCTCAAGATAGGGCGTCAGGCGGTTAGAGATTTCTCTTTAATGGAAAGCCGGCTTTCCCGCGCCGGTCCAAGCTATACCTGTCTGCACCGCTACTCGCTGCACGCCGGACCGACCGCCATGTGAGCGGGGCCGCTGCGGGCCGGGCTCTCCCGCGAGCGCCCTGGGTGTCCCTGCCGCAGCGGAGGGGGCGGCAAGGTGGGTGAGCGC
>JACIYD010000221.1 GCA_014360105.1 Clostridia bacterium | reverse complement strand
TCCGTGGCCTTCGGCCCGCCTCCGCCCTCGCCCTCGCGCAAGTTCGGCTCACCGCGACGCTCAAGTCTCTCGCTGTGAGCCAAAGACCGCCCGACAAAAGTGGGGATTCGCCAGAGACCTCGTCTGCGCGAGCCCCGTGGGCCAAATTGAGGCTGGCGCAAGTTCGCCTTGCCGCGAAGCTAAAAGTCCTATCAGCCGCTCCGCCTGTTATTGCGCCGCCTCGCCTGGCGGATAACCTGGGCCGCCCGCCAGGGGTTAGCCGCGCTGGCCGCATCGAGGATGATGAGATTGATTCCTTCCAGGCGGCAGTAATACTCCTGCCGTGCCTTGCCGCCCCCGAACTTTCCTTCCACTGCCACCGCCACTTTTTCTTGGGGCAGGTAATAAGCCAGGGTGGTGCCGTGGAAGGGGTAGCCCTGCTGCACCTCCCGGCCGGGGAAAACCAGGGCAAGGGCGCGCAGAACCGCATCGGCCGCGGGCAGAGGCCGGTGCTCGGCCGGCGCCACGCCTCGTACCTCCACCTCCGGTCCGGGCAGCAAAGGCGGCACCTGCCCTTCCTGCGGCGGCGCCTCTTGCTTCGTCACCTGCTCCCGGTAGCGCGCCACGCCCTCGCGGATGATTTCCTTGAGGTCTGCGCCGAACGAGCCGAAGCCCTTCAAGATCTCCCGGTCGGGCAGCCGCTGGGCTGCCAGTTGTTCAAGGAGGTTTTCGAGGAGGTCGCTTCTCCCCTCCAGGAAGTCCACCGCGAGGCCGGCCACTTCCTTCACCAGGCCCCTACCCTTCTCCCACTGGGCGGCGCGCGCCTCACCCTCGAGCAGGCCGAGGCCCATTGCCGCCTCAATCAATTGATCCACCAGCGCCAGGATGCGGGCCTCCCGCTCGCGATCCATCCTCCTTGCCAAGGGCCAACACCTCCCCCTGCCCCTAGCAAATGTATATGCCCGCGGGACAACTTTATAACCGCGGCGCCAGGAGGCGGCCCGGCCGCAGGGCTGCAAGAGAGGGCACGGGCTGGCTGTTTGCGGCAAGGGCGCCGGCACGGCAAGATAAGGGGCCTACCCGCCCCGCGCGATAACCGGCCCTAGGTCCGGGAGCGCAGGCCCGCCTTTTCCAAAATGGTAGGAACGATCTCCTCCCACATCACCGCCATGATGTGGATTCCGGCCACCCCTTCCACCGTGCGCAGGTACTTGATCTGCTCTACGCAGATCTCCACGCCCTCGGCCTTCGCGTCGGCGGCCTTCTTTAAGCGGGCGATCAGGTCATCGGGCACGATCATCCCAGAGACCGCTTGCTGCATGTAGCGGGCCGCACCCACCGACTTTAGCGGGGTGACGCCCGCGAGGATGGCCGCGCGCTTGTGCAGGCCCCGCTCCCTTACCATCGCCATCCAGCGGTCGAAGCGCTCCAGGTCGAAGATGCACTGCGTCTGGATGAACTGGGCGCCGGCGTTGATCTTCTTTTCCAGGCGCAGCACACGGAACTCGAACGGGTCGGCGAAGGGGTTGGCCACCGCGCCGATAAAGAAGCGCGGTTCATGCTCCTTGATTTCTTCGCCGCACAAGAACTGTTTTTCGTCGCGCATCTTCTTTACCATGGCGATCAACTGGATGGAATCGATGTCGAAGACGTTGCGCGCCGTAGGGTGGTTACCGAAGGATTGGTGGTCACCGGAGAGGCAGAGGACGTTGCGGATCCCCAGACTGTAAGCCCCGAGCAGGTCGCTCTGCAAGGCGATACGGTTGCGGTCCCGTACCGTCATTTGCAGGATCGGCTCCACACCCATCTGCAGGCAGTGAACACCCGCGGCGAGGCTGGAAAGTCGGACGATGGCCGTCTGATTGTCGGTGATGTTTACCGCGTCCACCCAGTCCTTGAGCAACGCGGCGTGGCGCCGGATGCCCTCGGCGGAGGCGTGCTTGGGCGGCCCGATTTCGGCCGTAACGACGAATTTCCCCTCCCGCAGGAGCTTCTCCAGCTTGCTTTCCGTCGTCGGCCCGCTCATGCGAGGATCGCCTCCTCCCGGAGCACTTTACGCAGCCCGCCGTCCTTCGCCTTAGACCAGTCTTTCGCCGGTTCGATGGTCAACAGGTCGTCCAGCCGGCCCAAAAGTCGCATACGGTCATAGATTAACTGCCAGGCGCAGTCGATCTCCTTGTTCACTTCGCATTTGCCGTTCTGGGAGCCGCCGCAGGGGCCGTTCAGGATGCTCTTGGCGCAGCGGATGATGGGACAAATCCCGCCGGTACGGTGGAGGATGCACTCACCGCAAAGGCCGCAGCGCTCTTCCCAACGTCCGGGTGCCAGCGTCCCGCCGGCGAACTTGGTGTTGAGGGCAGGCACCACCCACTTGGGATACCGCTCCGCGAGAAACTGGACTCCGACCCCGCAGGCCAGGGAAACGATGGCGTCGATCTCTTCGGTGACATAGCGGTCGAGCTGTTCGACGTATTCCGGGTCACACTGCCTGGTCAGGGTGACCTCCACCGTCTCCAAAGGCCGGTCGGCCAGTTTCCGCTTCATGCGCAGGCTGGCGGCCAGAAGGCCGACCTCCTTTTCCCCGCCGGCCAGGCAGACGGTGACACAGCCGCCGCACCCCACCACGAGCACCTTTTTTGCTTCCGCGATCAAGGCATAGACTTCTTCCAGCGGTTTCCCCTCAGCCACGATCATCTCTTTCTCCCTCGCTTTCTAGGTCCTTCTCGCGGGCCTTTTACCTACCCTTCTTGCGCCGTGCCGGCCGGTGACCGACCCCGGTTCAGGGGGCTGGGCCCCAAGGCGCGGATGCGCTCCGTCATCTCGCGCGCGATCTCGGCAAAGCGCGGCCCCATCGAGCCGGAAAGGTTGAACATTTCCAGGCGCTCCGGCTCCAAACCGATCTCCGCCAGCCGTTTCTTGAGCGCGGCCACGCGCTTCTTGGCCCGCAAGTTACCTTTAAGGAAGTGGCAGTCCCCCTCGAGGCAGCCGGCTACGTAAACCCCGTCCGCCCCTTCTTCGAAGGCCTTGAGAATCACGCGTGCGTCCGCCTTGCCCGAGCAGGGCATTTCGACCAGGCGAATGTTCGGCGGGTACGCCAGGCGCATGGAACCCGCCAGGTCCGCGGCGGCATAGGCACAGTAGTAACAGCAGAAGGCGACGATCTTTGGTTCGAAGGCGGTCATTCCCGCACATGGACCCCCTTTCAGGCCTCGAAGAGGCCGGCCACCTTGGCCATCAACTGTTCGTCGCGGTAGTGCTCAAGCTGAATGGCCTTGGCCGGGCACTCGCCGGCGCAGGTGCCGCAGCCCTGGCACTGCACCGCGTTGATCTCCGCCACGTGCTGCGCGTTGATGCGCGGCACGCCGTAGGGACAGACGCGGACACAGGTGAGACAGGCGGCGCACTTCTCCGGCTCGACCACCGCCACGACACCCCCGACCATCAGCTCGCGCTGGCTGAGAATAGTGGCCGCCCGCGCCGCCGCGCCCTGGGCCTGAGCGATGACCTCGTCCAGCCGCTTGGGCGCGTGGGCACTGCCGCAGAGGAAAATGCCCGGCGAGGGACAGTCCATCGGACCCAGTTTGGCGTGCATCTCCACAAAGAAGCCGTCTTCGTTGCGCGTCAGTTTGAGCTGGTTGGCCAGCTTTTCCACATCCGCCGGCACCACCGCGCCCGTCGCGAGGACGACCAGG
>JACIYD010000220.1 GCA_014360105.1 Clostridia bacterium | reverse complement strand
CGGCTTCTGGTGAGCACGGCGCTCGTTGTCTTTGGCGCGGCCGCCCTCTTCTACGGCGCCCTGGTTGTCTTCCTGTTCTAGCAGGGAAAACGTCAAAGCGGGGGGTGAAAAGACCATGGCCGAGGAGGTAAGCTTTGCCGTCTACCGCTACCGGCCGGGCGACAAGCCCTATTACGCCGCCTACAGTGTGCCCGTGGCCAGGGGCATGACCGTGCTGGACGCCCTCACCTACATCAAGGAGAACCTCGATACCACCCTCGCCTTCCGCGCCTCCTGCCGCATGGGTATTTGCGGCTCCTGCGGGATGATGCTCAACGGCTTTCCCCATCTCGCCTGCCACACCCAGGTGGACGAGGTCCGGGGTAAGGGAAAGAAGATCGAGGTGGCGCCCCTGGCGCACTTTCCCGTAGTGCGCGATCTGGTGGTCGACCTGGGGCCGCTTTTTGCCAAGCACCGCGCCGTGCGGCCCTATATCCTTGAAGCCGGCGAGGGAGAGGAATCGCGGCAGTTGCCGGAGGAACTGGAGCGCTACCTCCAGTTTGCCTACTGCCTCAAATGCGGCAGTTGCTGGGCCGCCTGCCCCACGGCAGCCACCGACGCCCACTTCCTGGGGCCCCAGGCCCTGGCCCAGGCCTACCGCTACCTGGCCGACACGCGGGACCGCGGCGGCGGCACGAGGCTCGCGCTGGTGGCGCAAAGCGAGGGAGCCTGGCGCTGCCATTTCGCCGGCAACTGCAGCAAGGCCTGTCCCAAGGGCGTGGACCCCGCCCTGGGGGTGCAGCTCCTGAAAAGGGCCCTGGTGCGCCTGCCGGCAAAAAAGGCGGTCGTGGCCACGGCGGTTTCGTCCGCGGCAAAAAAGGAAGCAGGCTAGCGGAAGAAGAAAAGATAGGGGGCATTGTAAAGGAGGAGAAGCGATGGCCAAGACCATCACCTACGAAGAAGTGGTCCGCGCCGTGGCCGGGCTCTGCCAGGAGGCCAACTTCTACCTGGGCGAGGACGTAAAGAAAGCCCTGGAGGAAAGCCTGGCGCGCGAGACCTCCCCTACCGGCCGCGACGTGCTCAAGCAGATCCTGGCCAACATCGACATTGCCGCCCGGGAACAGATGCCGCTCTGCCAGGATACCGGCGTGGCCGTGGTCTTCCTGGAGGTGGGCCAGGAAGTGCACTTCACCGGCGGCTACCTCTACGACGCCGTCAACGAAGGAGTAAGGAAGGGCTACACCGAAGGTTATTTGCGCCGCTCCATGGTCGACCATCCTTTCTTGCGCCGGAACACGGGGGACAACACCCCGGCGGTGATCCATACCAGCATCGTGCCCGGGGACGGACTGAAGATCACCCTCGCCCCCAAGGGCGGGGGGAGCGAGAACATGAGCGCGCTTGCCATGCTCACCCCGGCGGCCGGAGAAGAAGGGGTGAAGAAGTTCGTTCTTGAGACCGTAAGGAAGGCGGGGCCCAATCCCTGTCCCCCCGTGGTCGTCGGGGTGGGCATCGGCGGCGACTTCGAAAAGTGCGCCCTCCTCGCCAAAGAGGCCCTCCTGCGGCCCCTGGGTCGGCCAAGCCCCCGGGAAGACGTGGCGCGGCTGGAGCGGGAGCTTCTGGTTGCCATCAACAAGCTGGGGATCGGGCCCCAGGGGTTTGGGGGGAACATCACCGCCCTGGCCGTGCACATCGAGATCTTCCCCTGCCACATCGCAAGCCTTCCCGTGGCGGTGAACCTCAACTGCCACGCCGCGCGGCACAAGAGCATCACCCTTTAGGAAAGGGGGCGAGCAAAATGGCGGACAAATACCTCACCCCGCCTCTGACGGACGAAATGGTAGCCACCCTGCGCGCCGGGGACCAGGTGTACCTGACGGGCATGATCTATGCCGCCCGCGACGCCGCCCACAAGCGGCTGGTGGAGCTCCTGGAAAAGGGCGAGCCGCTACCCGTCGATCTGCGGGGACAGGTCATCTACTACGTCGGCCCCTCGCCGGCCAAACCGGGCAAGCCCATCGGCTCGGCCGGCCCCACCACCAGCGGCCGCATGGACCCGTACACCCCCAGGCTCCTGGCCGAGACCGGGCTCAAGGGCATGATCGGCAAGGGTTCGCGCTCGCCGGAGGTAAAGGAGGCCATCGTGCGCCATAAGGCCGTGTATCTCGCCACCGTGGGCGGGGCGGCCGCCCTGGTGGCCGGCAGCATCAAGAAGTGCGAGGTGGTCGCCTACCCGGAACTGGGCCCGGAGGCCATCCAGCTCATGGAAGTGGAGAACTTCCCCGCCATCGTGGTCAACGACTGCTACGGCGCGGACCTCTACGAAGAAGGCATGGCGCGCTACGCCGTTAAGGACTAAGCCGGTCATCAAGAAAGGAGAAGGTCCATGCTCACCAAGGAGGAGCTTTTGGCCAAGGCGAAAAAACCCGGGGAGGACGCGCTAAAGCTCCACCCCTTCTACCGGGGCAAGATGCAGACCCTGCCGCGCTGCGCCGTGCGGAGCTTTGACGACTTCGCCATCTGGTACACCCCGGGGGTGGCCGAGCCCTGCAAGGCGATCCACCAAAACAAGGAGCTGGTTTATGAGCACACCAGCAAGTGGAACACCGTGGCCGTGGTCTCCGACGGCACGCGCGTTCTGGGCCTGGGCGACATCGGCCCCGAGGCCGGCCTGCCGGTGATGGAGGGCAAGGCCCTTTTGTTCAAATACCTGGGCGGGGTGGACGCCGTGCCCCTTTGCCTTGCCACCAAGGACCCGGAGGAGATCATCCGCACGGTGAAGATTCTTGAGCCCTCTTTTGGCGGCATTAATCTTGAGGACATCGCCCAGCCCAAGTGCTTCACCATCCTCGACACCTTGAGAAAAGAAATGGAGATCCCGGTCTGGCACGACGACCAGCAGGGCACGGCGGCGGTCACCCTGGCCGGCCTTTACAACGCGCTTAAACTGGTCGGCAAAAAGATAGAAGAGGCAAAAATTGCCATGATCGGCGCGGGCGCGGCCAACATCTGCATCGCCCGCCTGCTTATTGCCGCCGGGGTGACCCCGGGGAACATTTACATGACCGACTCCCGGGGTCTGCTTCACCCGGGCCGCACAGACCTTGAGGGGCACTACCCCGAGAAATGGGAGATGTGCCTCAAAACCAACGCCGCCGGCCGGGTGGGCGGCATCGCCGAGGCGATGGCCGGCTCTGACGTGGTCATCGCCCTCTCCCGGCCCGGGCCGGAGGTGATCAAAAAGGAATGGATCAAGGCGATGGCGGACGACCCGGTGGTCTTCGTCTGCGCCAACCCCATCCCGGAAATCTGGCCCTGGGAGGCCAAAGAGGCAGGGGCAAGGATCGTCGCCACCGGCCGCTCCGACTTCCCCAACCAGGTAAACAACTCCCTGGGCTTCCCCGCCATCTTCCGGGGCGCTTTAGATGTGCGGGCGAAGACCATCACCGACGAGATGTGCATTGCCGCCGCCCAGGCCCTGGCCCAGTACGCCGAGGACAAGGGGCTTTTGGGCGAAGAGTACCTCATCCCCACCATGGAGGAATGGGAGGTCTACCCCCGCGAGGCGGCGGCGGTGGGAGTGAAAGCGGTGGAGCAGGGCGTGGCCCGGCTAAACAAGACTTATCAAGAGCTGTACGAACACGCTACGGCGATCATCCGCCAGGCGAGGGAAATGACCAAGCTTTTGATGGAGGAATGGGAGGTCTACCCCCGC